>CALRFE010000019.1:4887-11592 GCA_943356425.1 Candidatus Nomurabacteria bacterium | reverse complement strand
ATCGACTGAAGCACTGCGGCCACTCCAACAAACCTATTTGAAAAAACACTATCCGGATCATCGCGTTCTGGGCGTTATTGTGCCGACGATCGAAGAAGTAAAAGATGGCAAACGAATCGGTGTCATTGCAACACACGCAACGGTCGCGTCCGGTGCGTACCCGAGAGAACTGACAAAAGTACATCCAAAAGTAAAGATATTTCAAAGCGCCGCACCGATGCTCGTACCGCTCATCGAAAATGGAAAAATAGATTTAACAGAACCATTCTTACGAGAATATCTGACGCCACTTATGCGCGAAAAAATCGACACGCTCATTTTGGGATGCACGCATTATCCGATACTTAAAAAAGAAATCAAAAAAATTGTCGGTAAAAAGGTGAAACTCATTTCTCAAGATGAGTTCATTCACAAAAAACTAAAATCATATTTGGTGCGACATCCAGAAATTGAACAGAAACTTTCTAAAAAACATGCACAAAAGTTTTATGTGAGCGAGAAGACACCGCATTTCGATACCATTGCACGAGCATGGTTCGGTAAAAAAATGAACCTGACAGAAGTTGACATTTAAAGCAAATCGGTGTTTAATGAGAGAAATCAAAAACAAAATTCCTTCTCATGAAACAGACCAATCCCCTGTCGATCTTTTTTGCCTTTGTAAAAGTATGGCTCTATTTGGGCACACTTTCATTTTGGTATGCACTCGGGCTCTTACTCGATGCATTTTTTTGGGAAGAAAGCGCTGGATCTTTCTTTCTGTCGAAAATATCCGTATTGCCGATTGTTGGGGCAATAGTTCTTTTCATCATCATTTTTGCGAATGCACTCATCTTTGCAAAATACACAGAGCCCAAGACTATACAGTCGTGGTTGCCACAGATCTTTTTCGGAGCAGTAAATGCTCCGATCATGCTGTATCTGATGGAGAGAGTATTACCGATACCTCCGCTTTGGATCACCGCATTCTTATGTTTTGGTATTTCTTGCTTTATTATCTTTATCTTTATGAGCACGCATTACGCAAAAAGATCGAACAGGAACATCACATCGGATATCGCAGAAGCGTTGAAATAAAAATATGTACAAAATATGATCCGCCTTCAATTATGAAGGCGGATTTTTTTATGAGAAAAAATATGCGTGGATCTTTGGAAAAAAAATGATCGCACCGATGATCCATGTCGTGATGCCCATGATGAGCACGGCTCCTGCGGCAAGATCTTTGGTATCGCGTGCGAACGGATGATACTCAGGGCTCGTCAGATCAATATCGACTTCGATAGCAGAGTTGAATGCTTCAGCACCTATGACGAGACCGATCGAGAGAACAAGAAAGAGCCACTCAGTGCTTGAGATCGAAAAAAGAAATCCAAAGATAATCGCGAGAAGCGCTGAACCAAAATGCACCCAGACGTTCGGTGTCGTCTGAATTAGAACACGAAGTCCACGCAGTGCATGCGTGAGGTTTTTTGCGCGTTTTACGAGACTGAATGCTTCTTGTTCACGAGAAGATTCCATGAGAAAAGTATAGCATGTAACCCGTAACATGGGGAATCAAGCAGAAAATCCGCCGAAGGCGGATTTTCTGCTTCTGTGTTCTACGTTATGTGTCCTATACTATTTCTTTTCTTCTTGCGGTGTAGAAACTTTTGCGAGCATTGCGCCAAGAGAAGCGACCGTTTCTGGATCAAGAACACCGGTAACCCTGAGTCGTTGTTCTGATTGATATTGCGCGAGCGCTTCTGCTGTATCCGCATCGACTTTTCCTGTTGGAGCTGTTTTCAGATACCCGAGCAAGAACAATTGCGCTTGCGCCACCCATGGTTGTTCTCCTGTTATCAACATAGATCCATCTGCCAATGAGACATTGATGTCTTTGATCGGCGTCTTGATGCTATCTTCGGGAACAGTATTGTCAGAGGGAGGAGTCATTGTTATGAACCATTCAGTCGGGAAGCAAGCACCGAACATGCCGACGACTCCGATGAAGCCTCCTTGTGAACTGACATACCAACATGGAGTGCCTGGACCGCTACCATGATTCGAGCCGTTGAGCCAAAACGGATTATAACCATCTGGGGTGGTTGTCGGTGTTCCTAATATGACCGATCCAGATTGATTCGTTCCAGTATCAGCGACATTTTTATACACAAAGAAACCGCCGACTGCGATAACCGCGATGATGACGATCATCTTGATACTATTGTATTGTGGGTTATTCATCATATGACTATTTAGCAAGATTAAATAATAAAACTATTATCGATAAGTATACGCCGGGATCTAAGAACAAGCAAACAGCAGAAAATCCGCCGAAGGCGGATTTTCTGGTAGTTCTTTTTTAGAATTTAGTCTTTAGATTTTGCGTTTTACTTCGCTTTTCGAGATTTTCCCGTCATACGTCGTGAGACGATGAAGAGATTTGAGTATTTCTTTGGTGTACGAGTCTTTCGTCCGCCCGTTACTTTACCCCACATGGTCTTAGGCCTTCGAGTTCCGCGTCCTTGGCGTCCTTCACCTCCACCGTATGGGTGGTCAACAGGGTTCATAGCAGTACCACGAACGGTCGGGCGAATACCCTTCCATCGTGAACGTCCCGCCTTACCATAATTCATAAGCTTGTATTCTTCGTTTGAAACTTCGCCGATCGTTGCCCATGCGTTTTCAGAAACTTTTCGAATTTCCGTTGATGGCATCTTCAAGTTGGTGTATCCGTCCGCGTTCGCAACAACTTGCGCAAAGATTCCAGCTGAACGGCCGATCTTCGCACCACCACCTGGCTTGATCTCGATATTGTGTACGAAAGTACCAACAGGAATCATACGAAGTGGAAGACGATTGCCTGGCGTAAGCGGAGCTTTTTCAGAAACGATAAATTTGTTTCCGGCTTTTGCGTTCTTTGATACGACAACATAACGTCGTTCGCCATCAGCGTATACTGCAAGTCCGATGAATGCAGAACGGTTTGGGTCGTATTCGATCGTCTTGATGGTCGCAGGAATGTCGTGCTTGTTGTAAAGAAAATCAACATCGCGTCCAACACGTTTGTGGCCACCGCCCTTGTGACGCGTCGTAATGCGTCCCTGGTTGTTGCGTCCAACAGATCGCTTGCCACCTCGTGTGAGCGCCTTGAGCGGCTTGTCACCGGTCAATTTGCCACGATAGGTCACAACGTTCATGTGTCGGCGTGATGCACTTGTAGGTTTGAAACTTTTCATTGTTTTAGATAAAAGATGTAAGAGAAGAGAGAAAAGAGGAATTTCTGATTCGTATTTTCTACTTACTACTTACTATTTTCTACTTACTAGTTTTAAATAAATTCGAGCTTGTCTCCTTTTTTCAAGTATACAAGTGCTTTTTTACCGCCAGCCTTGAGTCCATTTTTTCCACGGACGACGACATATTTTTGACGGATCGTAACCATAGCGACCTTTGTTGGGGTTACTTTAAAAAGTGATTTAACTGCTTTGATAACTTCTGATTTTGTTGCAGCGGGAGTGACATCGAACGTGTAAATATTTTTCTCAGCTTGCATGGTCGCCTTTTCTGTAATGCGCGGATTCCTAATCACACCATTAGAGCCTTGTGTTGTTCCGATTTTCGCTACTTTTTTTGTTGTTTTTGTTTCCATAGTATTTTATAAGAGAAAAGATTTAAGAGAAGAGAGTAAAGATAATTCGAATTCGTATTTTCTTTGCTCTTTTCTTTTTGCTCTTTACTCTTTCTTGCTTCCTCTCTTGGCAAGTAATGCGACCGTTTCTTTCGGATCAAGCATGATCAAATATTTGTGTGAGAGAATATCAACAGGGTTGATATCTTTTACAAGTCCGAGTTCGATCTGTGGAAGATTGCGCATGCTCTTTGAAACAACTTCGTTGATTGCAGGAAGTGCAACAAATGCTCGGGCTTTTTTACCTTTGTATCCGAGTTTTTCAAAACCTTTGATCTTTGAAAATGCATTGACCATCGCAGCTCCATTTTTGGTCTTGATGTCTTTCATGCCAAACTGGTCAACGAAAAGGATTTTACCATCGCGCAATTTTTCTGAAAGCACTGTATAGAGCGCTTTTGTCTTCATTTTTTTGTTGAGTTTCTTTTTGTAGTTCTTTTCTGAAAGCGGACCATGCGTCACACCCCCACCTTTCCAAATAGGAGAGCGGATCGATCCATGACGAGCTTGACCGGTTCCTTTTTGTTTCCAAGGTTTCTTACCTCCACCGCGTACTTCGCCACGACGTTTGGTGTCAGCAGTTCCAGCACGAGTGTTTGCAGTAATACTGGTCACCACCTGGTGCACCAAGTCAGCATTCCATTTGAGTCCAAAGATGTTCTCTGGGAGCGTGAATGTTCCAGCTTCTTGTCCTTTTTGATTGTAGATTTTTGTTTCCATAATGTGTGAGAGAAAAGATTTAAGAGAAGAGATAAAAGATAATTCGAATTCGTATTTTCTTTTATCCTTACTCTTTTCTCCTTACTCTTTCTTATCCTTTAATCGCAACAAGGGTTCCCTTTTTGCCTGGAATTGCTCCTTTGACCACGAGGAGATGTTCGTCTTTCATAATATCTACCACTTTCAAATTTTTTACCGTGATAGTGTCTGATCCCATGCGTCCTGCCATACGCATACCTTTTGGAACGCGTACACGAAGACCGCCACCGATAGAACCTGGTTCACGCTCTGAGTGTTTTTGACCGTGCGAACGCGGACCACCATGGAAACCATGGCGTTTGACGACACCTTGGAAACCTTTACCTTTTGAAGTACCGGTAACCGTGACGACGTCACCTTGTGCAAATGCATCGAGGTCGATCGTGTCGCCTACTTTCATGTCAGATGCGTTGGTAAGGCGAAATTCTTGGGTGTGACGAAAAGTGCCGAGGTCCTTGAAATGGCCGATCTGTGCTTTTGCAAGACGTTCTTTTTTCTGGGTGCCATAACCGATCTGCACGGCGTTGTAACCGTCAGTCTCTTTCGTTTTGACTTGCGTCACCACGACAGGCCCCGCCGAAATGACCGTGCCCGGATGTACTCGACCCTGTTCGTCGAAGTACTGTATCATATGCTGTTTTGTACCGAGGATAAATTTTGCCATGTTTTTATGAGTGATAACGAATTAAAAAACTGAGCACCCGGTGAAATCCGCGCAAAGCGCGGAGGCCGATTCTCGGCCTATTTCACGGGGCTTAAGAAAATATAATCGCTTCGCTCTTTATTTTCTAAAGCATTTTGACATCAATATCCACACCTGATGGAAGCGACAAGTTTGTCAGTGCTTCGATCGTCTTTGGGTTTGGATTCAAGATATCAATGACACGCTTGTGTGTGCGGATCTCGAACTGTTCGCGCGTGTTCTTGTAGATGAATGGAGAGCGGTTGACGGTGTACTTCTTGATCTCGGTCGGCATCGGTGTCGGACCATTGATCGTCGCATCGTAGCGATTAGCAGTGTCCATGATCTGTTTGACCGAAGCATCGAGGATCTTGTTCTCATACGCGCGTACGCGGATGCGAAGTTTGACATCAGTGCCCTCTTTTTTTGTTTTTGTTGTTTTTGTAGCCATATTATTTAGAGAAAAGATTTAAGAGAAGAGAGTAAAGATAATTTGAATTCGTATTTTCTTTGCTCTTTTCTTTTTGCTCTTTACTCTAAGATTACTGCTTACGCAGTAATCTTAGTTACCACTCCTGCGCCGACGGTCTTTCCGCCTTCACGGATCGCGAAACGCTGTTTTTCTTCGAGCGCAACTGGAGTAACGAGCTTTACTTTGAATGCAACGGTGTCACCTGGGACAACCATTTCTTTTCCTTCTGGAAGGGTAACATCACCAGTAACGTCCGTAGTTCGGATGTAGAACTGTGGTTTGTAACCAGAGAAGAATGGAGTGTGACGTCCACCTTCTTCTTTCTTCAAGATGTACACTTCACATTCGAATGAATCGTGTGGAGTAACTGCACCGATCTTTGAAAGGACTTGTCCGCGAGTGATGTCTTCTTTCTTTGTACCGCGGAGAAGAATACCAGCGTTGTCGCCAGCCATACCTTCTGAAAGTTGCTTGTTGAACATTTCAATACCAGTAACGGTCGTCTTTGCAGTTGCTTTAATACCGACGATTTCGATATCTTCACCGACTTTGACGATTCCGCGTTCGATTTTACCCGTAACGACAGTTCCGCGTCCTTCGATTGAAAAGATGTCTTCGATAGGCATCAAGAATGGCTTTGCAGTATCACGTTCTGGAACTGGAATATAGGTATCGAGCGCGTTTGCAAGGTCAAGGATTTTCTTTGCCCATTCGTCGTCATTGTTTGCTGATTCAAGCGCCTTAAGAGCTGAACCACGGATGACTGGAGCATCTTTACCGTCAAAACCTTGTTTTGTGAGGAGTTCTCGTACTTCTTCTTCAACGAGCTCGATGAGGTCTTTGTCATCAACCATGTCGCACTTGTTCAAGAACACGATGATCTTTGGCACACCAACTTGCTTTGCAAGAAGGATGTGTTCGCGCGTCTGTGGCATAACACCATCAGTTGCAGCAACGACGATGATAGCACCGTCCATTTGAGCGGCACCTGTGATCATGTTTTTGATGTAGTCAGCGTGACCTGGAGCATCAATGTGCGCGTAGTGGCGCGTTGGGGTTTCGTACTCGTTGTGAGAAAGAGCGATCGTGATACCACGAGCCTTCTCTTCAGGTGCATTG
>CALRFE010000019.1:0-4877 GCA_943356425.1 Candidatus Nomurabacteria bacterium | reverse complement strand
CTTTGACCTTCGCAGAAAAACCTGCACCTGCGCGAGCAAGCACGGTCAAAATAGCCGCTGTTAATGTCGTCTTTCCATGGTCAACGTGACCAATAGTTCCCACGTTTACGTGAGGTTTATCTCTCTTAAAAACTTCTGCCATATAGTTTTTTGAGCACGTTATCCGATTTGCGAGGGGCAAAAGGGACCGTCTGCTATTTATTAATGCTTATAAAGGTTACTACAGTAATTAGAGGAAACGAGAACCAGTCCCTCAGATTGCTGTATTAACCGTGTTTCTCCAATAACCATAAGGCTTTTAGAGAAACAAAAACGCTCCCGAAAGAGTGTTATAGGCATAGTAGCAAATCCCTGCCGATTGTCAAATGCTCGCTCGGAATACATCGTTTTTAGAACTCGGCGCTGCTGCGATAGTTCTAAAAACGATGTATTCCTCGCTCTGCCGTGAAAAATACAAACTCGGTGCTCCGCGATAGTTTAAAAAAGGAACTCTTCCTCGCTCGTAACCGGTAAATACAGACCAGGCGCTCCGCGATAGTTTTAAAATCAGCATATTCCTCGCTCGTTAATGGAAGAAATACAAAATACATTCGACATTATCCGAATGTATGGTATGATTTTCCCAAATTCAATTTTAAACTCCTTAAAACACAAATCTATGAAAAAGCAATTTTTGAAGCTGTACCTATGGTGGCCCGTGTACTCCCTTCTGTTCTCACAAGGTCTTTGGATAATTCCAATGATACTCTTCCCGTTCATCGTGCTAATACTCTATGTTAAACTCTCACCGACAGCACTTTCTCTTTCAGAATCAGTAACCGGTGAGATGATAAGCCTTATATGGGCAGGCATACTTGTAAATCTTTTGAATGAAAAAAAATGGATATTCAAGGAACTCGGAGAAAAGTATCATCGCGCGGTCCAAAAAGTGTCTCTTCGAAAAAAAGATGTTCGGAATTTTTACACGGAGCAAATACAGTCCCTGGTCACCACAGAAAACAGCATCACCATACACAGTGGTTCGCCCTTTGAAATCATCATAAAGATGCGAGCAGATCCGGGTAAGTATAAATATATTCCTCCGATAATGATCAATGGATATGAAGTGTCCAAACAGATAACAAGTACGCACATCATCGCCGACATCTCTCGGATCATTGAGAAAAATCAGGAAGAATTTTCTATCGTTATTGGGAAAAATGCTCCACTACAATTCTCTAATCCTTATTATTTTAATAAGGATCTGCTCGAAAAAGCGACGATCCGTTTTCAATGCGAATGTCATAATGATGAAAAGAAGATCGAGATCCGGTTCAATACAAAAACATCTTTTACTTCCGCGTGCAGTTATATATTCTTACTATATATAGATAAGTTGCTGGTATTCAAAGGACAAAGAGGCACCTACGACGAAGAGACGAACTCCATTTCGATACCATTGCCCACGATCAAAAAAGAGATGGTGCGAGGCAAAGCGGTATCAATCCGCTTAAAATATTGTTCTCTAATCAGGTGCACCTTGCCCGAACCGGAAATAATTTTTCATAGATGAACATATGTATCATACGAATAAAAAAACGTCCGGAACTAGTTCCGGACGTTTTCATCTTTTAGTAAAACATTCATTCTATTTTCTCATAGGTATACCTCTTTTTTTGATTTGGTTTTTCTTGTGCGTATTCTTTTTCTGTTGTGATCCGCTACGAGCAGAAATGATGCGCCATGGCTCTTGAGCCGACGAATCAGGCAATCATATGCGCGCTGTTCGGTCGCAAACGCCGTGGCTGTTGTAATATCCACTTTTGCAATGGCAGAGATCAGTGCTTTGCCGATGTCAGTAAGCACTGCAGTATCGACAATAAGTCCAGGTACGACCGTGGTCGCAGTTCCTCTTTTGGGAATCAGTTTTTTCATGATGTCAGGTGGTTGTAAAGGTGAAAAATTTTAAACAGAAGTGGGTGGTGCGATCGCTGCATCATACAATGCTTGCATCTTTTGACTATTTTCAAGAACATTGATCGTCTTTTCAAGAATTTCAATGATAAAATTAATATCAGTGGTATCAGTAAAATCTTGAGAAGAAGATTCAGAAAGTTTTTGAAAAAATAAATTTCTGAGCACTGCAGAAGTACCCTTTGCTTTACGAAGTACTGTTTCGGAAAGCGCAAGATACATGATCAACGCATCAAATGCTTTATTTTGATCCAGAGAATCAAAGTTTCCCATATAAGATATTATCGACCCCTGTTTTGGTTTCGTTGGATCGATCGGATCATGGAACCCTACTATCGCATTAATTTTATTCTTTACTTCTTCCTGTTCATCAACCGAACTGATAAACCTCAAGTAAAACGAGACAATGGTCTTGGTTGTGGCAACTGCGACTTGCAAATCTTGTTGTGTGAGTTTTTTCATTGAGAAAAGTTTTTAAATGAATTTTTACAGAGTGTACGCTGTTTTTGGGAAAATGCAAGGCGATAAAAAATGCCGATTCGCGCTTGCGCGAATCGGCATTTTCTTTTTAAGAACTTCAGCAACGGACTACCTCGCAATACACTTCGTTCTTTACGAAACTGAAAGTGACGATATTCGTCATATGCGCCACTTTTTTGTACAGCCCATTCGTTGCCACCCAGAGCTCTACGAATTTTGCGCGAATAGCGTACGCACGATGCTCTATGGGCAAGCCATCAGTAAATCCCGTGATGCGTAACGCTGTCTCATCGCAAGTTTCAAATTTCCAGGATGCTTTGAATGTTCCATTTTCAAGCTCTTCGAGTTTGTTGGGTGCTCTCATTATCTGGTTGTTCATGTCTAAAAATTTAATTGTGAGAAAATTTGTTTTGTTCATAATACTGCATCAATTTGGTAAAGTCAAGAACATGCTTGCTAAAGTCAACAAAAAATTGTACGATGCGGTCAAACAAATAAACCTTAAAATAACGCCTATGAGACAGCTGAAGATTACAAAATCGATCACGAATCGAGAGTCGCAATCTCTTGAAAAGTACTTGCAGGAAATAGGAAAAGTTGACCTTTTGACAGCCGAAGAAGAAGTTGATCTAGCAAAAAGAATCCATCAAGGAGATGTTGCTGCTTTAGAAAAACTGACCAAGGCAAATCTGCGATTTGTCGTTTCTGTCGCCAAACAATATCAAAATCAGGGCCTTTCGCTTTCTGATTTGATAAATGAAGGAAACCTTGGACTCATCAAGGCAGGAGGTCGTTTCGACGAAACAAGAGGATTCAAATTTATTTCCTATGCCGTTTGGTGGATTCGTCAATCCATTTTACAAGCAATCGCTGAACAAGCCCGTCTGGTACAATTGCCATTAAATAAAATTGGTTCACTCAACAAAATAAACAAGGCATTCTCTGCGCTTGAGCAGGTGCTTGAACGAGAACCGAGTCCAGAAGAACTAGCAGAAGTGCTTGAAGTAAATACTGAAGAAGTTGAAACCACTTTGGGAACTGCGGCACGACATGTATCCGTTGACGCACCATTTGTTGAAGGAGAAGACATCAATCTCCTTGATGTAATTCCAAACAAAGGAGCAGATGCAGCTGATATGAATCTCGCCCAAAGAGAATCACTGTGCAAAGAAATCGAGCGATCGCTCAGCACGCTCAATGACCGCCAACGCAATGTAATCGAACTTTTTTTTGGTATCAAACAAGAACATCCCATGTCGCTCGAAGATATCGGCTACAAATTCAGTTTGACTCGTGAGCGCGTCCGGCAGATCAAGGACAAGGCGATCGGCAAACTCCGCAACACATCACGGAGCAAATTGCTGAAGCAATATTTAGGATAAATTATTTTAGAAGAAACGAAAAACTGCAGTGAAAATTTTCACTGCAGTTTTTTTAATTAGTAAATAGGAAATAGTTGGAATAGTCGAATAGTACATACAAAATGTCCCACGCCTACAGCGCGGGACATTTTGTATGTACTATTTTCTATTTACTATTCCGACTATTTGACTAGTTCAACTACTTTCTCGCAGCAATAATCGTATCCGCGACATTGTTCGGTACGATATCGTATCGCAAGAATTCCATCGTGAATCCTGCACGACCTTCGGTCATTGAGCGGAGGTTGGTCATGTAGCCGAACATTTCAGAAAGCGGAACGACTGCTTTGACGACTTTGTTGAGTCCGCGTTCTTCCATTCCTTCGATGAGTCCGCGTTTTGATGAAAGGTTTCCGGTAACGTCACCCATGAACTTATCAGGAGTTACGACTTCAACACTCATCATCGGTTCAAGAATAACCGGACGAGCTTGCTTACATGCGTCCTGAATCGCCATAGATCCTGCAATTTTGAACGCCATTTCATTCGAGTCCACTTCGTGATATGAACCGTCCCAGAGATCAACAGAAACATTAACCATTTTGAATCCTGCAAGCACGCCACGATCGAGGCCTTCACGAATACCCTTTTCAACAGCAGGAATATATTCTTGTGGAATAACACCTCCTTTGATCGTATTGACGAATTCAAAGTGCGCATCGCGCTTGGTATTTTTTGGAAGATCAGCAATATCTTCTTTCGTGAGCGACATATCCATCGGCTTGATCTTGATCTTGACGTGACCGTAGTTACCGCGACCTCCAGATTGTTTGATATATTTACCTTCGACGTTCGCTTCGCCGGTGATCGTTTCGCGGTATGCAACCTGTGGCTTGCCGACGTTTGCTTCGACGGTAAATTCACGCTTCATACGATCAACAATAATTTCGAGGTGGAGTTCTCCCATACCTGCGATGATCGTCTCCCCTGTTTCTTGATCAGATGAGACACGGAATGTCGGATCTTCTTGTGCAAGACGATTGAGCGCCATACCCATTTTTTCTTGGACGGCTTTGGTCTTCG
>CALRFE010000018.1 GCA_943356425.1 Candidatus Nomurabacteria bacterium | reverse complement strand
TAGTCGATCGCGAAGTTTATAATTCCCCGCTTCTCATAGGTTTTGAGTTCCATACCTGACTCTTCGCGAACTTCGCGCAGAAGTCCTTGCTCGATCGTTTCTCCAACTTCCAATTTGCCTCCGAATCCATTGATCCGACCTTGCCCAAACCCGCGTTTCTTTCTGCCCAGAAGAAGCTTGCCATCCTTTTCAAGGATGCAGAGTGTTAAGATTTTTGGAGGAACTTTTTCCATAGACTATTTTACTATTCCTTTCCTGCCATCAATTTCTGATGTTCCTCAGTATTGAGATCACCGCATTTTTTCCATTTTTTTCCGGAACCACAGGGACATAGATCATTGCGACCGACTTTCGATTCACTATGGCGTTCGACCGCAGGAGCGTTCACATCTTCTGACGGCGATTCGATATTGAACGCGCCGATAGTTTCTTTTTTGGTAATAAGATCAATCGCCTTTGGTTGTTCGCGCGGAGCAGTTTGTGCTTCCATGTTGAGTGTATCGATCATACCCAAGACTTGCTCACGGAACATCGCTTCCATTTCGCGGAATAATCGGAGACCTTCTTTTTTGTATTCCACGAGCGGTTCACGCTGGCCATATGCGCGCAAGTTCACTGACGATCGAGTGTATTCCATTGTTTCAATATGTTCAACCCAGAGAATGTCATTGACGTAGAGCATAATTCTGCGGACTGCTTCAAAGAACGCGTCGTCACCGACGAGTTTCTTGCGCTCTTCAATTCGCGCGCGAAGCATAGCGTCTTCCCCAATGAAGCCATTGAGATATCCTTGGATTTTTTCGCGATCAGATGAAAGCATTGCACGACGACGTTCGTACACTGAGGTACGCTGATGGTTCATGACATTGTCATATTCAAGTGTGTACTTACGAGCATCGAAGTTGAACCCTTCGATCTTTGCCTGCGCGCTTTCAAGTGCGCGCGAGATGAATTTATTCTCGATCGGTTGATCTTCTGGAATCTTGAACGTGCCCATCATTTTTTTGATTCGCTCAGAACCGAAGACGCGCATAAGGTCATCATCAAGAGAAACATAGAAAAGTGTAAGTCCCGGATCGCCTTGGCGTCCGGCACGTCCACGGAGCTGATTGTCGATACGGCGCGCTTCATGACGTTCGGTACCAATAACGCAAAGTCCTCCGAGGTTTCGAATTTCTGCTGACTCTTCATCTGTCGCCTGCGCGCCACCCAATTTGATATCCACGCCGCGACCCGCCATGTTGGTCGCAACAATGACACTTCCTTTGCGACCTGCGCTTGCAATGATCTCGCCTTCCTTTTCGTGATTTTTTGCGTTCAATATCGTGTGACGTACACCTTCACTCGTGAGGTATGCCGAGAGAAGTTCGTTCTTTTCGATCGAAACCGTGCCGATCAGGACCGGTTGTCCTTTGATCTGGAGATCTTTGACATATTTTGCGATCGCCTGCCATTTTCCTTTTTCAGACTGGAAGATAAGATCGTTCTTGTCGATACGATTGATCGGACGATGTGTTGGGATCTGGACCACTTCGAGTCCATAGACTTTATAGAATTCTTCTTTCGAGGTTTCAGCCGTTCCGGTCATACCTGAAAGTTTTTTGTAGAACTTGAAATAGTTCTGGAACGTGATCGATGCAACTGATCGCGTTTCTTTTTGAATTTTTACACCTTCCTTTGCTTCGATCGCCTGGTGTAATCCTTCGCTCCATCGGCGTCCCGGCTGCATACGTCCCGTAAAAGGATCGACGATAACGATCTCATCTTTGGTGACGACATAATCTTTGTCGCGCATAAAGAGCGCCTGCGCACGAGCCGCAGTTTCCAAATGGTGCACGTATTTGATTCCTTTTTCCGTGTAAATATTTTCAAGACCGAGCATGCTTTCCGCTTTGGTAATACCGGTATCAGTCAACTGGATCGCGCGGAATTTTTCATCGACAGTAAAGTCGGTCTCCTTTTCAAGCGTCCGAGCAATTTCTGCAAAACGAGCGTACAGATCTTCAGAATCACCAGATTCTTGAGAGATAATGAGCGGTGTGCGAGATTCATCGATCAAGATCGAGTCAATTTCATCTACGATCGCATAGGCGTGTCCGCGCTGTACGACCTGCTCGATGCTCTGCACAAGATTGTCACGCAAATAATCGAAGCCGAATTCATTGTTCGTACCATACGTAATATCGCACGCATACGCTTCTTTTCGAGAAATCGGTTTGAGAAAATCATAGATAATTTTATATGCGCCGACCTGATCTCGCTCTTTGTCGTCCGTTTCTGTCTTCTCGACAGGAACTTGTGTCGGATCATATTGGTACGAAGTATTTTGCGTGTTGATGATGCCGACCGAAAGTCCGAGGAAATTATAAATTTGTCCCATCCACACCGCATCGCGACGCGCGAGATAATCGTTGACGGTAACCACATGGACACCGTTTCCAGTAAGTGCATTCAAATAACACGGCAAGGTCGCAACAAGTGTCTTACCTTCACCAGTCCGCATTTCTGAAATACGTCCCGCATGAAGGACCATACCGCCGATAAGTTGTACGTCATAATGTCGTTGTCCGAGCGTGCGTTTTGAAGCTTCACGAACAAGTGCGAATGCTTCTGGTAAAATGTCAGAAAGAGTCGCACCGTTTTTGAGGCGTTCCTGTAATTCTTTCGTCTTTTCTGGAAAGGCGCTAGGAGCGAGCGCCGCAATTGATGCTTCGAGATCGTTGATTTTCTTTACATTTCCAGAAAGGGAACTTATATATCTTGTACTTTCATTTCCAAATAGTCCTAAAAAAGCCATATTTTTCTTGCCGATATCTAGAGTTACTAATGGTTCGATTTCTTGGCAAGTAGGAAAAGTATAGCATAAAAAACAGCAAAAATTGAGTGGTAGCTGGGCTTCATTTATGGAATGCAAAAACCCACCCTTTTGAGGTGGGATCTTGCAAGTGAGAACAACTAGAACTAGCTTCTCTTTTTCTTTTTAGCTGCTGCCTTCTTTTTAGGAGCTGCCTTCTTCGCTTTCTTTTTTGCTGCCATAGTATTGTAAGAAATTATTTTTTAAGTTGTGCAGTGATCACGACCTCGCAAAAAATTTTAAAAACTTCTTGCGCAAAACAATCACTGCAACACTAGTACTAGTATGATACATAAAAAACAATCAAGCAATATATTTTTGTAGAAACTGTGGATAAACCCGGTAGTGAATTTTGGTGAAATATTTTTTTAAAAAAATTACGCACGATGTGTATCGCCAAAATTCACTACCGGGTAAACTCAAAAAAATATTTTTAAAAATCGATGCGGGACCTACTCCAATTATATGCGCAAAATCGCCCGCGCTTTCGCGCGGGCGATTTTGTTTTTGTGCAAGATTACATCCCCTGTAGCCAGCGGGTGCTAAACTCCAACACAAATGCCTATGTGAGTGCAGCCGCTGACTACACGAAATGCAATCAGCGCGCACGAGCCCATTATAGTATACAAGCCCGAGATACACAAAGCCCGCCTTGCGGCGGGCTCGTGTTAGGCATTTGTTTTCTGATAACAGGTCAGAATTCTTTACTCACACTGCTAGTATACACGAAAACAGGGAGGAAGTCAAATATCCCATTTTCCCTCTCTTTAATCTCTTCTCTTTACTCTTATAGCTTTCAGGCCTTCGGCTGTACTCCCCCGCCGGAACGCTGTTCTGTCTTAGTTTCAAGAACAGTCTTCGGACCCGTGTGATTGTTGTGGATGTGCGCAACTTCTTCTTCAATTTTTTCCAAGACATCTTCGATATGTTCAACATGCGCAGTTTCAGCTTCGATCTCTTCGCGCGCGCGATCAATAAATTTTTTCTCTTTTTTGAGTCCCGACATGATGATCACATCTCCGACAAAGAACGAAACAAAAAGTCCCGTCGCGAGAAGCACCGCAATCGACAGAACGATCGATACCGGCGGCCAAAAAATAAATCCTAAAATACCACCTTCTGCTTCGAGCATATCGGCAAAATGCCAGATACCGCGCCAAAAAATTACGATCGCGATACCGGCGACAAATGCGTACAGGAGCGGGCTTTTAGAAAGCCACGCGCGAACGCGGTCTTCGAGCTTATCGAAATAATCATATATTTTTCTGAACAGGCTTTTTTCTTTCATACGTCTAGTATACACGCCCGAATGAAAAAACAAAAATCCCGATCTGTTTTCACAGATCGGGATTTTATTTCTTTGAAAATACAAAAGAATAAAAATATATGACCAAAATCAATGGATGATCGGAACCCGGAATACCTGTACGCCTGTCTTCCCATTTTTAGGTACAAATAAGATCTGATACACACCAGAAGGAAGTTCTGACAGAGCCATCACTTCACTTTCTGTCTGCACAAAAATCGTTTGCACTGTTTGTCCGAGCATGTTCGTACAAGTCAATGTTCCAGGGCCGGAGGAAGCGATCGCCTGTGTAATTGGAGCAATACCGTTTCCACCGAAAACTGCAAATGGAAAAACATTCGAGTAAGTAAACGCGGTGTTATCAAACAGTGACAACCTGACAAAATTTTGTCCGATCGGTAGTGGTCCTGCCATATGCACGATCACTGTGTCTGTAACAATACCGTTTACATTCTGATTACTGTTTCCATAAGTACTCACATTAGTTGAAAAATTACTAACGGTTGAGCGTTCGATCCATTTAGACCAACTACCACCGGAATTCATAACTGTCAGCGTATACTTTACATCTCCACCACCTGGTGACACATTGGTCACCGAAATGATTTGCGAATTCAAGAAATGAACACCAGCCGGTATAAATGGCATGAAGACCATCGTCGCAGTATCCGTACCGTTTCCATTAAAGATAATCCGCATCACCGTAACCGGGCTTCCATAGAGAACACCCGAGATAGCATCCGTCCAGTTTCCTGAAACAGTAGGAGCACCTAATGGTGTTCCTGGATGTGCGATGCCGGATTGTATCCAAACGGTGTACATGGCAGGAATAAGTCCATTACCATCGTAAGTTCCGTTAATACTAAACACGCCTCCCAAGTTCATTGTCGAATCGGCAATCGGATCAATCGTCACCACTGGAGCAAGTATCGGATTCGAAAGTGTAAGAACACTATCGATAACCGTATACGGAGCTCCACTGGCAGGAGTAATTGTTGCCTTTACGAAATACATCGTATTTGGAAGTGCGGCGTACACAAAACTTTCGGTCGAATCGTTTAAGAGCGATCCGAACAAGAAAGGATCTGGACTCGTAAATAACAAATTGTCATCCACGAGCACTCCTTTCACACATGCGTTGTTATTGGTTACCCAATCAACCGTTGTGGTAAAGCTTTGCGTCGTGACCGCGGAGAAAGTAAGCATTGCGGTCGGACTAAGTAACGGAATTGGAATTGAATCAGTCAGAACAGAATTGGTAATGGTGTCATTGCCGCATCCGGTCAAACTGATCACCCAAAAGTAATACAGTGTATTCGGAAGTGCGAGCATCTGACCAACATCACTTGATTGTCCCAAAGGATGTAATTGTGGAGTTCCTACTGTTTGCGCCAAAGAAATATTTGGACTCGTTCCAGCTAAAACATACACAACCATTCCACCTGAACAACCATCCACATCCCAGTCATAACTGAAGAACACACTCGAATCTGTCGGTGACAACAAAAAGTTGTTGACTGACGGATCCGGTTGCGGTACGAGCGGGGTGCACAACACATACGGCGTCACGGTCGATCCATTTGCGTTCTGTGCAATTGCACGCGCATAAAATGGAGTCGTCGTGTACACCGTTCCAGTATCGATACCAAATCCACCATTTGCATGGTAGGCAAGGATCACGGTACTTGGCATTTGCAAAGTATCAATTCCTGGCGTCCGTTGTATGACAACAGTGGTACCAAGCGTACTTTGTGCATTCCAGATCGTAGATAAGTGCACGCCACCGACAAATGATGTTCCTTGCGGAATATTTGCGATCGGTATCGGCGTCGGCGGTGCGGTATCAGGAACAACGAGCACTGAGACAACATTGGTGTACGCGAGAAAACTTTGATTATCAAAATAAACTCTACGAACAAAATATGTCGTCGGTACTAATGGCACTGCTATGTTATAAGAATGCTTGCTGTTTACTGATCCATTGATCGGCACATACTATTGAGCATCATAACTAGTGTTCGGAGAAAAATTGCTATTGAAAGCGATCTCTATCCAATCACTTGATGTCCCTTGTCCCGAAATGGAAAAGGTATCGCTGATATCCATTCCATACGAAGCTCCTATGGAATCAACAGAAAGCGTCAAACTTCCATACAAAATTCCAAGCCCTGGAGTCTGTACTACCGTAAAGACCGTATCACTTCCGCAATTGTTCGTCCCTACGACCCAAAGGTAATAGAAAGTACTCGGTGCGGTTCCGATAGTAAAACTATCAGTACCGCTTCCTGTTCCGTGAAATGCGTAATTCACAAAACCCGCAGAAGCAAAACTAGGACTTGTTCCCATATATGAGAGAACAGTAAGACCTGTGGCGCAATTGTAGTTGTTCCAATCATAACTGACATGCAATTCTGTCCCGATCGTCGCCGTCGCTCCGATATTTGAAACATCAGGAGCAATTTGGGGAATAATCGGATACCAAGAACCGTACGGCGATACATACGAACCATTGCCATTGTACAAAAATACGCGGGCAAAAATTTGATTCGCAGTGTATACCGTCATCGTGTCAGTGTGGATTCCACCTTGCGGATAAATCCAAGTCATTGCATTTGTCGGCGCCACAAACATCGTATCAGTTGTCGTCTGTAAGATGACAATGGTATTCGTCGTGTCGTTCGCATTTGAAAAAACTTGAAAAGAAACTGCAAGTGGTGCAGTCGTAGTTCCTACGAGCGTTCCTGATGGAAGCGGTGGTGGAAGCGAGGGCGCAATATACGAAGTATAGAGCGTGTCGTGTTCACCGATGCCCCATGCAAGCACGAGCATCAATTGATAATTTTGTCCGGGAATATTTGGAAGTGTGATCATTTCATTACCCGTGAAGTTCGCGGAATGGAAAAATTGTCCAACCGAAACACTTGTTTGAAAAGTATCAATGCTTCGATACACATCAAACTCAGTAATATATCCTCCGGTAAAATACTCAAATGTCGCAACACTATTTGGTAGCGCGTTTGTCGGAATCATAAAATTCCACGCGAGCGGAGCTTGCGGTCCACCTGAAGGCGGAAGTGTCGTTGCAATTCCATTGTAGATAGTGTCAGAACCTAAATTGCTCACCGCAATAATTCTTACGAAATACAAAGTGTTCGGAATTTCTCCCGTCATGAGCAAGCTAAAATTGTAGAGCATTGCTGGCGCGGGTAAAAATGAAACACTCGTCTCTGAAAAATTGGATAAGTAATTCGAACTCGTCGCAGTTTGCATGATGAGTGTACCGCTATCGTTCCCGACAAAAAAACTCGAGAGAGTCAATTGTATGGTCGATTCGGTAACATTCGTCGTAAACTGCGCACCGTTCGCATTGGGCATGACGATCGCTGGTGGTAAAAAAACCACGAGCTGATTGCCGTTTCCAATACCAGTGGAATCCTTGATAAACATCCATAAATGCACCAAACTGCTGTCAGAAAAAATTCCCGACAAGTCGAGTGTGTCGAGTCCGACAGTAAGCGCAGTGTCCCGATAATGATGCGGGCCTTGGTATACGGTATCTCCGTATGCCCAAAACCAGTAACTTACCGAGTCGCCGGAAAGCGTCGAACCCTCAGTCGTAACCTCCAGAATCACATGACCTGGATATGTTCCGACGAGGACGGCGTTCCCCGTTGAATGAAGCGCAAAAGTTGTTTCTACAAAGCACAGAAATGCGGTAAAGACGGAAAGGATGATTGTTTTTTTCATCTTGATTTTGGTTTAAATTTTCAAAAAAGTTTGCGCTAATTATACGTAATTTTACTGATTTGTCAATGTTTTCTACCGATCCTACAATTTTTTAGAAAACAGAAAAAACGCTCCTTTCGGAGCGTTTTTTCATGTTGTTGTGCCCTATCTATAAGCCGAATTCTGTACCCCATGAAATGACGAACTCTTGCGAGCTCTATCTCACGGGGCGATAATCATTTATCTGGGATCGTTGTTGCCAACGACCTCAAGCGGCACTCCCAGACATCACGCTACGCATGATGTCAGTCTTTAGTCGTTAGTGCTTAGTCTTTAGAAAAATGCGGAGGTGCATTGCTAAAGACTATAGACTATTTACTATAGACTGCATCACATGCAATGTGATGCCCAGGCACGGCCTTGCACAGAAGTAAGAATTTAGCCGTTTCAATCTCATGTCACCATGAGCGTCACCTCATCTTACGACAAGGACCTCCGTCTTTCGACTCGGGCGTCTCTGCTCGCATCTCGATCCTTACGGACGACGGGCGTTACCCGCTACCATGCTCCTTATCATAAGTATGGTACGCACGCTTGTCTGATTTACTATGGCAGCAAAAAAGAAAGCAAACATACGCACCATACTTATGACAAGGCTGTGTTCGGACTTTCCTCACCCAAGCAATAAAGCCGAAGCGGAATTATCCAACAGAGCACAAGGGCGATTATAAACCAGTCCGTGATTTATAGCAATAGGAACTATTGACATAGTATTAAAATATGATATAATACCAAGTATGCAAAAAATAGTTGCGCGAAAAATAACAATATTTCTCTTGGCGATCCTTATCTTTTCAGGATTCGCCTTTTCTGCGTCTGCCGCGATTCCGACAGTCACAACAACCACTGCAATGGCGATTACTGATACTGCAGTAACGCTCAATGCGACAATAAATAGTAACAATGAGACAACTTCTGTATGGTTCGTCTATGGAACAACACAGAGCTCTTTGACATTGAGCACTGTTCCCGAAAGCATCGCAAACAGCGCAACAAGCTTCTCAAAAAATATTTCAGGTCTCACCGCTGGTACGACATATTATTTCAAAGCGATGGCATACAACCAGAGCGGTATGGGAGAAGGAACGGTCTTGTCCTTCATGACATCAGGAAATGGTACTGGAAGTGCACCATGTGCGATCGCGAATTTTACCGCAACACCAAATCAGATACTCGCAAACACGACGAGCGTGCTCTCGTGGACGACGACAAATTGTACCTCAGTTTCTATCACTAATTTCAGCGGAGGATTGCAGACTTCAGGAAACATCACGACACCACAACTTGCACAGACAGCGACATACACGCTCACCGCGACAGGAACTTCAGGTTCATCACAGACCGCGACCGTCACAATAACGGTCGGCAATACCGGAGGACAAAATAATGGTTCTATCCCCTATGTTCCGCCGGTCACACCGATCATCACTGAGACACCGGCGACACAATCGCCCGCACCACAAGTCATCTATCGTACGGTGTACCAAAATGCATCATCTGGAAATAGTCTATCAGTACAAAATACTTTGACCGCTCCGATTCCTGGACAGTACGTTTCGCTCCTTGTTTCAAATCGACTCGACCTCTTCTGTCTCGGTGACAATCTTGACCAGACTATTACGTACAAAAATATTTCCGGAACAATTCTTTCAAATACTGTTTTGCGGATCGTATTACCAAAGAGCATCCAATTTACTCGATCAAGCAGTGGTATTTTCACAGAAAATGACAACACAATCACCGTGATGATCGGAACATTTCTTCCTGGACAAGAAGGTGCCGTGTACGTGAGCGGTATCGTTCGCAATATCAACACACCGACCGGAACGGATCTTACGATAACCAACGCGACGATGAATTTCACAAATGCTTCCAACAGCGCACAAACAAGCGCAAATGCCTACGGACTTATCAAGACCCATGAGTGCAGTCGCAGCAACCTGGTCGGACTTGCACTCTTTGGAGTCAACTTCTTCCCAACGAGCCTTATCGGGATCCTCTTCCTCATCCTCATTATCTTGGTCATTCTTCTCCTTGCTCGACATTTTCGAGATAGCCGAAATACACATCCAGCTGATCATTACTAAACAAAAAAGCAACGTAAAAGCCCTGTACATCAGGGCTTTTACGTTGCTTGACATATTGTGTATATTATGATATAATGCCCACAGTACTCTAATGTACGAACCTATGAAAACAACCACAAAAAATTTCATAACAGCATTCGTTTTTCTCGCACTCTTTAGTGTTGCGCAAAACGCATTTGCTACGACCTATCCCCCAGTTACTACAAACGCGGGTGTTACTGGTAGCATCACACCGACATTTGCTCTTGCTAATCCTCCGGTCATCACAAATCCAGGTATTCCTGGCGGTGGTGTTATGCAATTGCCGAACGGTACGATCATACAGGTTCCGTCCATTTCATCTCCTGGTGTCACTGCGAACACACGACCAAACTATGTCGAGATACTCCCTGCTCCGAAGACGACCGCAAATACGGTAAACACGACAGTCGCTCGTCCGCAAACTGCGTACGCAATGACCGTTCGTCCAGTCGGAACACTTTCAAACAACGCGATGCTCACGATCGTCAATCGATTCGAAAATGTTTGCCCACGTGATGTTGTAGATTTTACGATCAACTACAAAAATATTTCAGGACATACACTTGCAAATGTCGTCCTCCAAGTCACGCTCGCAGAACAGATCAATTTTGATCGCGCATCAGCGGGAACATTCAATCCAGGCGATCATACACTCATCGTTCCGATCGGCGTTCTCGGTGTAAATCAAGAAGGTATTGTATATCTCTCTGGCATCGCAAGCGGTGAAGTCGTCAAGTACGATACGATCGTCACGGAAGCAAAACTTGTCTTCACGACTCCGACCGGCGCACAAGATCAAGTAACAGCATATGCGTTCAATAACGGCGCAACATGTCCGAATCAAAATCTTGCAGCACTCGCCTTTCTCTCTGGTGATTTCTTCCCGCATTCGTTCCTCGGCTGGTTCTTGCTCATCGTGCTCATCATGGGAATCGTATACATCGCTCGAAAGATGTACAAGAAAGACAACTCACATGGACATGCCGCTCATGCGCATGCGTAAGGAGGAAAGAAAAGTCTAAATTCTAAAGACTAAAGTCTAATAAAAAGTCCACGGCCGAAGGCCGTGGACTTTTTATTATTCAAATATCGCGGTATCTCCTTTTTGTATCTTATATTGTTTAATAAATCCATCCGGCACTTCAAGCACATAAAGCGATGGGGTGTCTGGTGTGAATAGTTCTGGATATGACTCAAGTGTCGCATGTTCTTTTATATAAGCAACTTTTTGATCCGCATCGAACCAAATGATATCGATCGGGTAATGCATGTCTTTCATCCAGAACGGATAGAGATCTGGGAATGGAAAGATGAAAAGCATACCATGACCTTGCGCGAGCTCTTTCGTACCTGAAAGGCCTTGTTCGCGTTCCTTATCGGTCGTACGACGAACAACGGAGACAGCTGCATTCCCGAGTCGAACAATTTTAGGAAAATCACGAACTGCAGTCGTCGTCTGTAATTTTTGTGTTTTCTCTGCACGCAATTTCGCCGTATACAAAATCCCGCAGGCTACAATGAGTGTAAGCACGATAATACTGATCGAGATTTTAATATGTTTTGGCATGTTTTCTGTTTATCTAATCTCCACCATGGTGGAGATGTATTTTATTAAGCTAAAAACTAAAACCTAACAACTATAAACTAATCTAGTTTACTTCTTTTTGATAACAGCTCTCACAATACACGATTTCCGGACGGTCTGGAGCGTAACTCGTTTCAAATTCATTTGGGCATTTTCCACCATGATCGTGATCTTCTTTCCCGCACATACATGCGCGATGCCAGAGTTTTCCCGGATTCATCATTTTTGTCCTATCTTCATGACGACAAAAGAAACAAAGAGACGGTAGCGGCACTTGTAACTTTCGATAAAACACAAGCTCTTCGGGAATAATTTTATAATTGCGAGAACATTTTTCACATTTTAAAATCTCGCTCGTGATTGAATCTGGAATGTCATTAATTGCGGGAGGTAATACCTGATACTCGATCGTTTCCTTCCCTTGCGTTCTTTGGATATTATCTTGCCAATTAAACCCTGAAGCGAAAGCAGCTTCTTTTGCAAGCGGGTATACTTCATGAGCTTCTGTTTCATTATATCCAAAATGAGAGAAGTGACTTGGGAAAAATTCACCCCATTCCTCTGTCTTTTTCATGTGTTCGACGATTTGCGATTTAAGTTTTTGATACTCTTCTTTTGTATACCGCTTGTTAAAAATAGTATATTCTCCCTTCTTAATTCCAGCACAGGCAAAAAGATTGTTAGACGAGTGGCAATTCTCGCAATATGCGATATCAGTATTCTTCCACGAATAAATGCTGAAAAAATTGTTATAAGAATGATCAGGGGTAATGGCTTCGTAGGCATACTCTGTCTCTCCTCCCCCAGAAAGATCATGACAATCTTTAAAACCCACCCCATTCAGACAGAAACGAGAATTCTCGCTGACCGATGCATAGAAACAATCTTTCATATTATTC
>CALRFE010000017.1:6715-12747 GCA_943356425.1 Candidatus Nomurabacteria bacterium | reverse complement strand
TGCGACGAGACCACCCAATAGTGAAATTTCAAGTTCGATACCTCGAGGGCCTGTGATACCAGCACCTGATTTCACACTGAGAATGACAACAAGCATTGTGATCGAAAGGAGCACTGCAGAAATTTTTGAGAACACGCCGATCACGAGAGCGATACCACCCAAAAATTCAGACCATGCCACGACGTATGCCCAAAAAGGAGCAAAGCCGAGTGTTCCAAAAAATCCGATCGTTCCATCCATCGCTTGGACCTTTGCCCAACCGTGCGCGATAAAAATAACACCGAGCACAACACGCAGGACGAGCAGTCCCGTTCCCGGCGTGCAACATTTTTTCCACATCATCATAAAATATATTACAAGATTAATTTATAACAACTATCAGTATAGCACTATATCCGAGACCGTGCGCGATCGTTTTGCACAGAACCGTTAAGTTATTTTTCTTCTTTTTTAAAGCAAAGACTTGCCGAATTGGTACAAAAACGCTCGCCGGTTTCCGTCGGACCATCATTAAAGATGTGCCCAAGATGTGCCTTGCATTTTGCACAAATAACTTCAGTGCGCGACATGCCGTGCGAGTCATCATGGATACGGAACGTTGCGCCGGGAACGGCCTTATCAAAACTCGGCCAACCAGTTCCCGAATCAAATTTTGTTCCACTTTCAAACAATGGCGCATCGCAGACCTTGCAGTGATACATGCCATCATCATGCATATCCCAATACGCATTCGCAAACGGTCGTTCAGTTCCCTTTTCTTGCGTGACCTTGTATTCTTCTTCCGTCAATTTGTTTTTTAATTCGTCTTTGTCTATTTCCATATTATCTTTTCACTAATGTAATAATAGCGATCTCGGGATATATTCCGACACGTCCTGGATAGCCGAGCATGCCGAGCCCTCGATTCACGTACAGATATTGGTTTTCATATTTACATAATCCGATCCAGTCCCGGTACAACCAACGTGACGGACTCCATTTAAAATGGCCTCGCTCAAATCCGAACTGAAAACCGTGTGTGTGTCCAGAAAAGGTGATATCGATCTGGCGGAATTCTTTTTGCACCACATGCTCGAAGTGCGAAGGATCATGCGAGAGAAGCAACGTCACTGGTGCGATGTCCGCACCCGCGTATGCGACATGCAAATCGCCATATTTTTGAAATCCGCGACGTGCTCCCCAATTCTCGACACCAACGATCGAGATCATGTCGTTCCCAGTTCCCAATTGGATATTCTCATTTAAGAGCACCTTCCATCCGAGCGAACGCTCAAGGTCGATGAGATGTTCAAGATTCGCATTGCGCATTTCAGGCGTTTCCCAATCGACATAATCGCCATAATCATGATTGCCGAGCACAGAAAATATCCCATCAGGCGCTTGCATGCGTTTGAGCTCGTCAAAGAACGGCAGTACTTCGGTCGCGCGATTGTTGACCAGATCGCCCGTAAAAAAAACGACGTCCGGTTTTTCATCGAGTAATTTGTCGACGATCTTTCTGATGGTATTTTTTGAAGCAAACGTACCGATATGAAGATCTGAGATATGCGCGATGCGCAATCCGTCAAAATGTTTTGGTAATTTATGGAGTCCGATCTTTTTGCGTCGAACTTTTATTCGCCCTGGACCGACAAACATTCCAAAAATGAGAAGACAGACAAAAAATGAAGCAATGAGAACTGCAAGATGTGAGAAGAGTGGAATTCGCGCGAGTGACACATGATCAAAATTTGATACTGCGCCGTACCCCGCTTTCAGAAGACGGACGAGATCATCGAGCATGAGCATCATGACGCCAAGCGCCTTACCAATGACGAAGACCGCAGCAAGCCCTGTTGCGTAAATACGAAAGAACTTCTTCCATTTACGGACAGGGTAAACACTCGAGAGCACACAAATAAACGCGGTGTAATCGATTGAAAAAAGATACGGATATAAAAGAGAATGTACGAGTCCTTGTGATCCCTTTTCGAGGATAGTTTGCGATGCAGCTTGATAAAAATAGAGCTCGATGAGCCAGACGAGCACCCAGACAAAAAATATTCGTGTTTGGTATTTTTTCATAATGAAAGTGCTTATCGTAGTGAGAGCATGTCTGGAAACATCGACAGCGAAAGTTCAATCGGGACCTCTCCGCGAGCATACGCAGCTACTTGATAGGGATTAAAGATGATCGTAAGCGTATCCATATCTAAGATAAAATTTTCGTAATTGTCTGCTTCAGGTCCTGCTCCTCCTTGGAACCAATCAGGGTTCCCTTCTTTGGCAAAGAGCTCATCGAGCTTCTTGGTCGCAACTTTTGAAACTGTGTGATATGCAGTATTTTTGTCTTTGAAAATATCGGGGAGCATTACAACGTCACCCGTTTTGATATTGAAATGAAGGACGTTCTTATAATTGTTCGGATGCGCAGCGCCGTTCGCATAGGTTTCGACCTGGAGCGGTAACGACAAGATGTCATATGCCTCATGCTTTTGCTCAGGATCAAAATCGATCGAGAGCGTGCTCTTCTCTCCCGGACCATCAACCATCGCAAGGCCTGAAATATCATCCAAGAACGACTGCTTCATTTCTGCGGTTTTTGCAAGGATCGTGGTGTTGATTTTTTTATTCACCACATCTCCGAGCCCAGTGACAACGGGGTTGGTAATTTCAACACTGTATGTGCCAGTTTCGGATTTCTCGGTCTTGGTCGCAAGTTTTGCCGTAGGCAAAACTTGCTCCGATGTTTTGACCGTCGCAGTTTCTTTTTTATTGAATGCAGGAAAAAGTGATCGTAGCCCAAAGAGAAGCACGAGAACGATCGCGCAAAAAATGAGTGTCTTTACTATTCCTTTTGAATCAGTTTTACGGGCCATATGATCGTATGCGTACTATTTATTGGGGATTTTCGACGTGAATAATTTTGAACTTTTCAGAAAAATTACCGGCACTGTCATATACTCTCAGTACTATTTTCTGATCGCCCGGAGAAAGGAACGGCACAAACAGTTCTGAACCGATAGGGAGAAACAGATGATCTCCGAGGTCGACGTAGTAGTTCTTCTGAATGCCACTTCCCGCATCTTCTCCCTCAAAAGAAACACGAACAACATCGCCCGCAACAACTTTATCAGTACTGAGATTTATTGCGACGATCGAAGGCGGTGTCCGATCTCTTTGTATACGATAGTGCGCGACCGGACCGCCAGCGGCAAGCTGTAAGTGGAAATAAAATATACCGTCTCCAGGAATGGGGATCTCGACAGAATTATTTTGTACGGTATGAGCGCTCGACGGAATTGTGTCAGCAGAGGTATTGAATTCATACTTATACACAGCTCCGGATTTGCCCTTCCATACGAAGCGCGCCGTGTCATTATTATACCAACGGCTCTCATTCGGATGTGTCGGTGAAAAAACAACGAACGATCGCGCAGGTGTTTTTGTCTTTGTCGTACCGGTTGTAGAAAGCGATGCATCAAATGCATCGACACGATAACTTCCCGATTGCGCAGTGCGCAATACATCAGTACCAAGACCATCATTTGCAAGGACTTTAGTATTTTCTTTGTCGAAAGAGAGCGTGAATGTTCCTGGATGTTTCGGCACGACTACGACATCGGCGATCGTGAGCGAACCTCGCTCGCCTCCCGACTTGATGATGACACAGGCAATTTTCGCCTTGCCCAAAAGCGAATCGACACTATTCTCGATGATGTATGAGCACTTAGAATTTGCAGTATCGAGCGCTTTTATAGTCACAGCACTCGGATCAAAGACAAGTCCTGCCTCCACGGCATTAATATTCTCATCACCGGTATCAACGACGATCGAAAAGCGTTGTTCGAAATCTGTATCATAGATGCCGAATTCGGGCTGGAGGCGCAAGGTCGAATTGTACAGCGGATACGGAATGTGCGTCAGCTTCAAGAAGCCGATATTTTGAGCATAGAGCGCAATAATGACAGCGCTGAAGATCGGAATGCTCACGAGCAATAGCGTTACCCGATACCGCCATCCTTTTTCTTCTCTACGGAAACGGACATGATAACAGAGTGCGAGGATGATGAATACAAATAATGTGACGAGTGCTGTCGTAAGATTGGCGACAGACGAGATATCTTTTCGAGGAATGAAGAGGAGCGCTCCGCCCGGACTCTGTTCAAGTCCTGGGAAGATGATGTTCTCAACAAGATAAAATGTGCCATCCCTAAGAGAGATCGTCTTTCCTGAGTTCTCTCCTTGGAGCCACAGCGAGCCTGAATTGAAGTACGAATTGATCAGATTGCGCGTTTCCGGATCAGCGAAGCTGTCTCCATATATACCAACACCTTTTCGATAAAACAGGATCTCCGTACCTGGGGACAAGTACGTCTTTTTAAAGCGCACCGCATACGCATCATCAGCAAGATAATTTGAGAACAAAGCACCGATCATTTCTCCTTGATGCATGATCGGACGTCCGGTACTTAAAAATATCTGTATTGGATCAAAACCTGAGGTCGATTCGACGCTCTCTACAGATGTACCATTCGCAACAACGCGACCAAGTGGTGTCGTCAAGAACACATTATCTCCACGCCTGCCCGAAGTCCTC
Source organism: Candidatus Nomurabacteria bacterium (assembly GCA_943356425.1). Classification (GTDB taxonomy): domain Bacteria; phylum Patescibacteriota; class Minisyncoccia; order Phycocordibacterales; family UBA9973; genus CALRFE01. The sequence continues at coordinate 8,168 of CALRFE010000017.1, read as the reverse complement.
GTACGTCCAATGACAACACCTTCACTATCGGCAACACCCATGAGTCCGATATTGCGAGCATCTTTTTCTTTCTTGAGTTCCGTGATCAAATTTTCAGAATCTTTCGCGAGCAAATATTTTGCGACGAGTTCATTTTCTGCGACAGCGTCCCCTTGTTTTTTCAAATACGCGAGATCATCCGCAATACCGCTTTGAAATGCAGTCGATGCTTTTGTTGCAATTGAAGAGACATACAGCGCTCCGCCGATATGAAAAAGAACAAAGAGCACAACGAACACACCGATCGCGCCATAGAGCGCTTTCAAGAGAGACTTTCCTGTCCGCACCATATGCACATCGTTCCAGGTATGCTTACTCATGCTGTTGTTTGAAATAATTATCAATATACAAGAACGGCGTACCCATCGCGATGACGAGCACTTTGATAGAGACTCCGGCAAAAATTACCTGCACTAAGATCGGACCCGGCAGATCAAAGAAGGCGATCGAGAAAAAAATGGCACTGTCCAAACATTGACTCACGATATTGGCACCGTTGGTCCGGAGCCACAAGAACTTCCCTCGGGTCATCTTCCCGATCCAATCGTACATCACGATATTCAAGTATTGGGCAAATATATACGCCAATATGCTACCGAGCACGACTCGCGGCAAGAAGGAGAAGAGCGTTATCATCGCATCGCTCAAGACGTCATCGGTCGAAAAACCAGCGAACTTGACGGCGCCTTGCGCCATGATCGTAAAGAAGACCATGAAGCCCACTCCGTACCAGATGGTCTTCAGTGCTTCATGCTTTCCATATCGTTCAAAGATGAAATGTGTTGCGAGAAAAATAGAGGCATAGAACATATTACCAGCGCCGATCGTCAACCCGAAGATCGTGATGAGTTTTGATCCGAAAATATTTGCGAGGACGAAATTGATGGCAATGCTCCCAAAGAGCCACGAACGTCCGCCACGCGCAGAAAAAAGAACGAACAAAATATTAGCGAGCGTGCATATGATGAACAACGACTCATTTGACATATGATAAATTATACCATACCAAAATCAGTTGGACACAATAGCCTACGATCCACTTATTCAACTTAGTATGGGATAGGATCGTGTGAGATCATTAAAACGCATACTACCCAAAAGTAAACGTAAAAGCTTTAAGTCCTGCTTTTGGTAGCTTGATACGAAGTATATGTTTTCCGTAATCGCTATCTTGTATCAGGGAATACAATTTTTCATCTTTAATTACTATTTTTTTAACAAACACATCATCTTTATAAATTTCAACTTCTACTCCAGCCGTTGACCCTGACGCAATGTAGACATTTTTTGCTTCGTACTTAAACACGATACTAGCTGAGGTCGTGTTTTCAGAATATTCGGGAGTTATATTCCATGTACCACCAAGATAGAGTTTATTAGCAACGACATTTGATGGAAGTGTCAGCGTCTGTTC
>CALRFE010000017.1:0-6705 GCA_943356425.1 Candidatus Nomurabacteria bacterium | reverse complement strand
ATTCACGTTACGTTTCCCATTTGCGAAATATTGATTACGAGCTGATCCGAAATAGACTTCAGGACTACCAATGTTGCCTGATTCAAAAGAAATAGCATTAGTTGGATTTGATGTCGTCTTTGGAATTTTATCTTCCATACCCATCCGAGCTTCTCGTTCTTCTAGAGCATGTTGGATAGCTTCCTCTGTCTCTTTGTAATTTCCTTCACCGATGTGATCATATACGATATATCCATCGATATCTATGAGATATTTCCGTGGCCAATATTGATTATCGAGCGCTTGCCATGTTGAATAGTCATTATCAAGAACGACCGGATATTTGATATCAAAACCTTGTACCGCTTTTTCTACATTCGCCTGTATTTTTTCAAACCCAAATTCAGGCGTATGGAGCCCGATGACTTCCAGTCCCTGATCTTTGTATTTTCCATACCAATCATTGATATACGGCAACGTTCGCTGACAGTTGATACAACTATATGTCCAAATATCAAGAAGTACTACTTTGCCCTTAAGTGATGCGAGGGTGATCGGTTTTCCATCAGTATTTATATATCCGTCTATTGAGCTTAGTTCTGGTACTTTCTTATATTTTGCATCTTTTTGAGAAAGTGTGAGATATGAGGAAGAATCTTTTTTCATAATTAATTTTTCCTCCATCACATCATTTTTACTTTTTGACTCCGCATCAATCGGTGTATTATTTTTCTCCAAAAGTTTCTGTTCTATTTTTGTCACATCAAAGAATCCTGCTCCAATGATATTTGATTCAATTTTTTTGTCATACCCGGTCAAAATAGCAACTCCGACAAGAATAAAAATAACACCGAGCACTCTCTTGAATGTTCCTTTTGGATCTGAAGCAACTCCCAATTTAGCCATTATTCTTTGACCCACAAACGTAACCACAAGAAGTGACAGACATAACCCGACGGTATAGGAAAGTAAATACACCATCCCTAAAAGAGGATCGACTGGCAATACCGTGGCAAGAACAATGAAATATGTTGGACTACATGTCGAAAATACTGGACCAAGTGATGCTCCCACAATGACGTCGCCCCAAAAACTTTTCTTTTGGTCGCCCTTGCCAAGAAGAATATTAGACCGCGCGCTCAACTTTGCAAGAAACTCATTTTCCCAAAGCGACGGAAAAAGCGTGACGAGACCTAGAAACAATACGATCCCTCCTGAAATAAGTTTCCAGGTATATTCCGGAATAGTTATAAATAAGGTACTTACTTTTAAAAGTAGTGTGAACAAGATCACTGAAAGACCGAGAGCTACCACCACGGTTACTGCTTTCTTTTTGTTCACACGTCCATCCGAAAGAGAGCCACCTACAATTACCGGCAATAACGGCAAAATACATGGAGCAAGAACTGTTAGAATTCCACCTAAAAATGAAATTAGGAGAAATAACATATTATTGTACTTCAGACACGAGAGCAGACAGCGTCGGGCTACCGCTCCATTTCTTGATCATAGTGCCATCGGCAGCAACTTGTACAAATGTGTGTTGATACGTCACACCATACTTATGCTTCAGGTCTTTTGAATTATCATAATTAACATCAAGGATAGTGAGGCTTGCTGGAATCTTCCCAAGATTTGCTTTGATGTCTTTATCAAGACCAATACATGTTGGACACCAACTTGCTCTGAAGAACAAAACGACATCGTGAGCAGTCGAAGCAAGCATTACTTTCTCAGATGAATACGCTTCATATGAGCCAGCTTTCATCATCACATCTTCCCCTTTCATCATATTGTCCGTCTTAGTAGTACCATCTTTCATCATCGCTTTTTCTAGAGTCTCTTTTTGATCCTCCATGGCTTTCTGCTCCATTTTTTCTTTAGCCATCATTGCATCATCTCTTTTATTTTTAAATGCATATATTCCTCCCGCGAGCACGACGAGTGCGATAATTCCAATAATGATACCTGTGTTCTTGTTCATATATAGGTTATTAATTAAATAATTATAATGAATTAAGTATATAGGATTAAAAAACAGATGTAAAGTATACTTTACATCTGTTGAGTGGATAACTATCGATTAGAGATTCTTATCGCTCCACAATCGAGTAATAATTTTAACAAGAATCATTATGATCAGAGCAATAACAAGCCACGGGTCTACTCTGTGTGAGTATCCTTGTACTACAATACCGATCATGAGTACCGATGAGCCAGCAAGGAATGCATTTCGCCCTGCAAGCGTCTTATGAACATCATCTCGCTCGTCTATTGTTTGTTCACGAAGTATGAAACTCGCAAATACGCCAAAGAGGACAAGCGCTACAGCGAGCATGCACATCACCATCATATCGGGCATCCAAAAATGAAATGGATTAAGGAGCAGGATCGCTATCGCGATAAGACACACCGTTACGACTGTTTCTTTGAGATTATTTTTCATAGGATATTTTAAATATTTTTTCTACTGGCATCTTGAAGTAACCAGCGATTTTTAACGCTAATAATATTGATGGAGTGTAGTTGCCTCGCTCAAGGGCAATGATCGTCTGCCGGCTCACACCAACCCCGCCCGCCAAATCCTCTTGAGTAGTACCCATCTCTATTCTTAATTTTCCGACCTCATTTTTTATACTTTCATGCATAATTTGTATTTTGAGTATACATATTTTCCTATTGCATGTAAAGTCTTCTTTACTTGATTGAATGGAGAAAAGAATCAGAAAATGTTAGAGTGATGGTATTACTAGTAATCTACATATACCTATGGCAACAATTAACCCATATATAAACTTCAATGGAAATGCAGAAGAAGCGTTTACATTTTATAAATCAGTCTTTGGTGGAGAGTTTACTAGAGTCGCTCGTTTCAAAGATATGGCAAGTCCTGAATTTCAAGTCAGCGAAAATGAAGCAGATAAAATAATGCACATTGCTCTACCGATTGGCAAGAATGTTCTCATGGGTAATGACGTTCCTGAAAGTATGGGACGAACCAATGAAAACGAAAACAGAAGTAAAATTTCAATAAATTGCGAGAGCAAAGAGGAAGCAGATAAGATGCTTAATGGACTTTCTGTGGGTGGAAAAATTGAATTTGCAATGGCAGATAGTCCTTGGGGTTCGTACTTCGGGATGTTTAGAGACAAGTACGGTATCGAGTGGATGGTGGACTTTGATGTCACCTATAACGGGCAAAAATAACTCTATATAGAAACTAAAAGTGGAAGCAAGCTAACTATGGGAAGAGTTTACAAAATAAAATCCAAAGTGTGGCTCTATCCAGGAATGGCAGGATGGCACTTTGTAGGTGTTCCCAAAAAAGAATCGGAGGATATCAAGAAAGTATCTAACGTAAAAAAAGGATTTGGATCGGTACCAGTTATGGTGACTATTGGTAAAACAAGATGGAAAACATCCGTGTTTCCGGATAAAAGATCTGGAACATATCTGCTCCCACTTAAAGCAGAGGTCCGAAAGAAAGAGAATATTTTTCCCGAAGATACAATTTCTTTTACTATAGAATTGATATAATACAACTATTAGTATAATTAACTTTTAACTGTGATGAAAACATTAAAATGCGATTTATGCGAAGCGACAGCACAAGGTGAGACTTTTGAACAATGGATGCAGGCACTCATGCCTCACTACATGGAAGCTCACAGAGATGTGATGAATGATCCGTCTAAAACAAAAGAAGATCAACAGAAATGGATGGTGGAGAACAAGGCACGATTTGAAGCTGTGCAAATTCAATAATAAATTGTGTTGGCGGTGTGTATTGAACGAAATATGTGCTTGTGCCCCACCCACACCTGTGCATACGCAGATCCTCGCCGTTTTTAGGAGATATATTATAAAACGGCAGGGATTGCTCCCTTACAACATATCCGAATATTCAGGATAGTTTTCTTTAACTACGCTTTTCCAGTTAGCAGTTTCATTTCCTCCCCCTAAATCACCTTTGCAATATACAAGCAAAACACAAACAAAGTTTGTGTTTTTGTGTTTGGCTACGATACACCTATTCCCCGAGCCATGTCTTGATTCTTGTGTTCCTGAAATCTTAAATTCTGTCTTACAAATAACAACATCAGCATTTCTATCAGTAATTTCCTCTGCAATGGTTTTTTCTAAAATCACATCGAAACTTTGAAATTCACGTACCAAAGCAGAGAGGGTAAAATCCCAAGCCTTCTTATATTTTTTAGCGAAGGTTCTTATGAAATGCCTTTCGGCAAATGGTTCTATTATGACTTCATAATTAGTAGACATCTCCGGGGTTTTCTTGGGTTATCAATTTGTAAGGGATAATTTCATTATCCAAACAAACAGCGTATGGAAGTTGGTTGTGAGTAAAAGTAACTATTTCTTTTGTGTTTTTATCTTTCCATTTATCAGAAATATTTTTTATGAGTTTTTCTTCATCCTTATTTATTTTAGACAATGCAATTTTTGCTCCATTTCTTGTTTGAGAAATAAGCATAGCCCCATCATCCGTTGGAGTAATTTCAATTTGCCCATCTTCAAAGAGTTCATCAATGGCACGGAAATAAGAATCTGGAACAGGCCCGTACTGGATCTTTCTATATTGCATACCACTCATACTTTCAAGATGATTATAGAACCATGCAAAATCCGCCAAATACACAAGTTTGGCTAGTTTTGTCTTTGTAATACGACCATCTTTTTTTGATCCAGCATTTCGGATATATGCAATAATCATCTGCTTATACTTTTCATAATTTGCAGATATACCACTTTCCATTTCCTTAAGAGATACGCCAAAAATTTCAGAAAGTTTTTCTGCTTCTGAAAGAGTTATCTCTTTCTTGCCTTGCTCTATTGCTATATATGAAGGGCGAGACATTCCTAGCTTTATAGCAAGTTCAGACTGAGAAAAACCACGCTTATTTCTAAGCGTCTTGATAAATTGTACATATTTATTACTCATACCTAAAGTATATAGATTTGTGTAAAGAAGTCAAACATGTGAGTGTTAATAAACTTGACATGATAAAGTCATAGGAATAAAATATACTCGTTGGCTTAGTCGAACCAATAAAATAATTCAAGGAATTTATGCAAGCAATAATTACTGAATTCGAGAGCTTTATGGGAAAACATGGTCAGTATTACCATGAATTTTATGTCGGTATCGCAAGCGACCCAAACGATCGCCTTGTAAATGGACATGGAGTGACTATAAATGTTCCTAACATATATTGGACAACACCACTTCAAACTCAAATTGTTCGTGCTATCGAGAAACACTTTCTTGATAAGGGAGCAAAGGGTGGTCCAGGTGGTGGTGGTGACAACACATGTTACATCTACGCATATAAAATCTCTCCTAATACAAGAGAGTGAGGCGACTTGGGCAAAAGTTGTCAGCTTATAGAGATCTCGCGGAGAAGGAGAAACGATTGAGTTGTTGCTATTCCCCAACAGAGCTAGAAAGACATGCCTCGTTCAAAACAACCACCTTTTGGTGGTTGTTTTATCTAAGTTATAGTAATTTTGTTGGATCTGTATAATCTTTTCCAAGTAGATCTCTTGTTCGTTTATCTATCTCCTGCATTTTTGCAACGATTTCTTGATGTTGTTTTGTTGCGTCATCGGCATCAGAGTCTGATGTTGCCAGATCTAACATCTCATGGTGATGGATCAAATTGGAGATATAGTCTAGATAATAAATCCAGTCCTTAATTGATTCTCCCAGTTTTTTATCATCATGCCTGAACCCCTCTTGCAATCTGATAAAATTCTTTTTTCCACACTCAAATAATGTAGTTTCTGTTTGCATGTAATCAGCAATATGACTACCTTTGATTTTTTGTAAAACGTAGTTTTCCTTTTTATCTATTTCATCTTGAATCAACTCCAGTCCTTTAGCTTTAGATATTATTTTTGGTTTTCTTACTCGCCAAACAAAGTAAATTATAATACCTATTACAATTATCCAAATTGGTATATACATAAAATTATTTTTTGAAACCAAGTTCTAACATGGCTTTTTCAAAATTTGTTAATAGATCAACACCGTCTTTCATTAGAAGTAAGTCACAACCGCTTCCCTCAAGTTTTTTGTCGTACTTATAAATAAAATTTTGCATTGATATTGTTACACCATTCTGCACACATTGCGCTGACAGATTAGAGGTATAACTCAAAACTAAATCGCTATCGATATAATCCCAAACTTCAAAAAGGAAATTATGATAATCCTCTTGCGGGACATTGTAATAAGCTAAACAAGTTTTAGTTTTAGGGCTCCAAATAACCGTATCGGCTGATTGTACTTTTTCTCCATATCTAACTGCTTCCACTTTGCTATGTAGTTCGCTATAAACCTCCTGACATTTCAGTCGCAAGTCTTGTTTAGCAATTTCGCCTTTATAATCAATTTTATTGAACCAATATCCAACACCAAAAATAATCACTATCGCGATAACGCCTAAAATTATTTTTATGTTTTTGGATTGCATAAATGTAAACGATTATTTTATAAAGTAGTTAATATCTTTACCATAAATCTTTGCGAACTCTGTAAATTCTATCACATCAAATGTGCAAACACCTCGTTCGATATTATTGGGAAACATATGCTTGCGGTTTTTTCAATAGTTTTCCGGCTTCCCTAGCGGTGTGTATTGAACGAAGTTCGAATGTATTTTGAATTAAACCCTGACGACCAATGATGCGCGCCTCGGACACGCT
>CALRFE010000016.1:1569-13020 GCA_943356425.1 Candidatus Nomurabacteria bacterium | reverse complement strand
TGATGTCGTTTGTGGTTGTTGTGTGACATTCTGGAAGAGCGATTTCTTAGGCATATCAGTAGGGAATCCGGTCGCAATGACGGTGACTTTGACTTCGCCTTTTTTCAAACGGTCGTCATGGATCGTTCCAAAAATAACTTTTGCATCTTTGTCGATCGATTCAGTGATGACTTTTGCTGCTTCTTGAATTTCGTGAATGGTGAGGTCGTCGCTACCTGAGATCGCAAAGAGCACACCTTTTGCGCCGTTGATCGAGAGTTCAAGAAGTGGAGAGTTGATCGCTTCGGTCGCTGCTTGTACTGCGCGATTTTCTCCTGCTGCGCCTCCGATACCCATAAGTGCGCTACCGGTGTCTGCCATGATCGCTTTGATGTCGGCGAAGTCAACGTTGATAACACCTGGAGTCGTGATGAGATCTGAAATACCTTCGACAGCTTGTTGCAACACGTTATCGCACATCGCGAATGCTTGCTGGAAGCTCGTGTCCTTTCCTGAGATCGCAAGAAGACGGTCGTTTGGGATGATGATGATCGCGTCGACTTCTTTTTGGAGTTCTGCGAGTCCTTGTTCTGCGATGCGCATACGTTGATTACCTTCAAAGAAAAATGGGCGAGTGACAACGGCGACCGTGAGGATACCTTGTTCTTTTGATGCGCGTGCGACGATCGGAGCAGCACCGGTACCAGTACCGCCACCCATTCCACATGCAATAAATACCATGTCGGCACCCTTGATCGCATCTTGAATTTCAGATTTAGTTTCTTCTGCTGCGCGCTTACCGACTTCTGGATTCATACCAGCACCAAGACCCTTGGTAAGGTTCTTACCGAGGTGAATTTTTTTGTCTGCGAGAGAGTTGTGGAGGTCCTGCGTATCGGTGTTCATGACGATGAACTCAACACCGCGAACCTTCGAATTAATCATGTGATTCAAAGCGTTTTTGCCGGAACCGCCGACACCGATCACTTTGATTCGTGCAAATGTTTCAATTTCTGGGTTAACTTTTGGCATATATTTTGCGACACAGAGCCGCCTCCTTTATTGATAACTATACGAGCTATGATAACAGATACGTCAAAAAAAGCTAATTTGCCAAACAAGCAGAATTATGGTCTGAATTGAGAGAAAAAGTTCTTAAAAAAGCCCTTTGTTTTTTTTGAAAACTCACTGAATGAGCCTTCAGGTACGATATGTTTTTCTTGGTAGCCCAAGACACAGAGCCCGTATGCAGTAAACCATCGCATATCACGGACGACTCCTTTTTGTGCACTTTCCATATCGAGTGTCGCAACTTTTGCTGGAAGCTTCAAAAAATCTTTTGCATATTCGGGTGCGTTCGAAATAAATGAACCGCCACCAGCGAGCATGATACCAGCAGGGAGCAATTCGTTCCGTTTTAATTTCTTCAGATAATTTTCAGTGACCTCAAAAATATCATCGAGACGCGCGGAAACGATGTCGTCAATTTTTTTCTTCGGATAATTGCCGATGATGCTACCGATCTTGATACCTTCTGCTTCTTCAAGTGGGATCTTGAGACCGAGTGCGATGTCGTTGGTGATATCTGCTGAACCGAGACCATAAATATGGAGCCCGATCGGAACCATATTCTCGTATACGACGAGACTGACCGTTTCTGCTCCGACATCGAGGAGCGCAGCACCGACTGTCTTTTGACGATTTTGCAGAACGACATGTCCGAGCGCGAGTGTACTCGGCATGATATCCAAAATATCGATACCTGCTTCGATGACAGTCTCTTCAAGATCGTCAGCATGTTGTGTGAGACAGGTGACGAACAATGTTTTCACTTCGAGCTTCGCTCCTTTTTGTCCTTCGGGTCGGCCGAGCACTTCTTTGCCGTCGATTTTGTATGCGATTGGGGCGCTCCAGATGATGCGCTTGTTCGAAAGTTCAAGCGATTTTTCAGATTCGGCGAGCGCTTTTTCAATATCCAAATTGGTGACTTCAGAATCTGATCGAGAAATGACGGCGAGTCCGTAGCCGAATTCTGCGTGCATACTCATTCCGCCCATACCGATAAATGCACGCTTGATCTGTGTGCCGCTTGATTTTTCTGCTTCTTTGAGTGCACGTTTGATCGCGAGCGTTGTTTCTTTCTGATTAATACTGTACCCACGACGCATGCCATGATTCTCAGATTCGCCGGTACCGATGATGGTGATGCCTGATTTGCCTTTTGACTGCTCGCAAACAACCACGCGTACCGTAGCTGTTCCAATATCGATTCCGGTGATGATGTTTCGAAGCATGTGCGATCAATCAGGCGCACCAAGCTTTAAGACTGCGGAATTTTTATTCCGAGTTTTTTGCCGTAGCGACGCTCTAATCTATCCATTGTACTACCATGTTCGTATCCTTTCAAATGAACCATTCCGTGGATAAGTAAATAGGCGAGAAATGCTCGCGACGAAAGTCCGAATTTTGGCGCGTCTTCGGCAACTTTTGTAAGTTCGATGACAATTTCGCCGGAAGTTTTTGAAAGTGGGAAGCTCAAAATATTTGTCGGCTTATTTTTGCCGCGATATTTTTTGTTGAGTTTCTGTGATGTTCGCGGAGCGGCAAAAAGTATCGAGAGTTCGTATTTTTTTCCTAAAATTTCGTTCTTGATATCAACAAAAGGCAAGCGCGGAGGCTTGCCTTTTGTTTCTGTAGTTATTGAAAGCGTTTCGTCTTTCTTCATCATTACATGAATGCTAACGATGTTTCTTTTCTGCGATCTTCCGCAATTTGCGGAGTTTGTCGATGTCTTTGCGGCGGACGAGCTTCTTCAATGTGACATTTTTCTGTGAAAGTTTTGACATTGGGCGCTCATGATAACGCTGGCCTTTGACTTTTGGGATCGTGCCTGACTCGATCATGCGACGTGAAAAACGGCGCAAGAGACTTGCGTTGTTTTCGTTCGGGTTTTTCTTAACTTCAATATGCGTATGTGACATAAAAAGAGATTACCATAAAGGCGCTTATGGTGCAAGGGGGATTTGGCAGTATGAGGCCGATAGGCTCATAGACGATTAGACACCGAGGTAGGATATGAACTCTATAACCAATGTCCTACCCTGTGGTTTGTGTTTACAACAAATTCTCTGGATCGACTTCGATGATGGCGGCGGGGCCGAGAGATTCAAGAAGCGCGCGTAAGTCAGGGTTGAGTACGCCTCCGGGAGAAAATTCGGGGAGTGACCAATCGGAGCGTTTCGGACGCAAGATCATGATCAAAATATCTTTTTTATATTTTGTGCGATAGGTCGCTTTGAAAATATCCGGCTCGTACGCGCGGAACATTTCTTCAAGTTTCGTGCGCATTTCTTTGAGCATCACACTGTCGCCAGGAATGCTCACTTTGATAAGCGTACCAAACGGCGGATATTTGAAGCGTTTGCGATCTTCGATCTCGCCACGATACCATCCGAGCATCGTCGTACCGCGCATCATCTCGAGCATCTCCTCGTTCGGATTTCGTGTTTGAATAATTGTCGCGATTTCGGCTTTGCTTTCAAGCGCGATTAAAAGATGGACGACGCGTTCGTTGGTGCGAAAACTTGGAATATTAAATAATGAATCAAACGATGCGACTCCCGTGTAGGCGACTTTGTCGGTGAGATAAGGAAATGCCATTTCAGTACCGAGCAAAATGCCACCACTTGATTTATAAAATGCTCGCCCTGCGCGTTCGGCTTGTAAATGCGTTGTTGTCGTTTCTTTATCGATACGAAAGAGCGGAACATCTGGAAAATGTTTTTTTATTTCATCTGCAACATATTCGATGCCGATGCCAAGCGGTATAAGATTCCAACTACCACAGCGAGTACAAACTGCGTCTGAGGGCGCATGTCGTTTGCATTTCGTGCAGATAAAAATTCTTCCCGCCTTTTTGTTTTCTTCATACAGGACGAGTGGCGCGTTGCAGAATTCGCACGCAAGGCTCGTCCCGCAGTCGCGACAGATCGTGATCGTTGAGAGACCTTTGCGAAGTGTGAGAATAAATGCACGCTGATTTTTTTCGTGGACCATTTTGATCATTTCGCGCATCGTCGTGCCAAGGCTTTGGAACTGCCCGTTGATCTTTCCTGTTTCGATCTTGGTTGGAACGATGCCTTCCTTTGCCGGATGATTGATGCGAAATGTCGGCGTGCCTATGTCGCCAAATTCATGATTGTCATTACGAAAGAGCGTTTCGACGCGCATGAGCGTATCGCCCAAGATGAGTTTGTGTTTTCCGATCGACGACCAGAGCTCGACAAATAATCGGAGGTCGACGTGTGGTGCTTTGACGCTTCGGTATGCAGTACTTGATTCATGTTCCAAGATCACTGTGCCCAAGTCATTGCGATTGATGATGAGATACGGTGCAGTCGCGATGATGAGTACGGGATGCGGTTCTTGTACGAGTGCGTTGTATGCGGCGACTTGTTCTTTGTTTGCAAGTTCACTGTGAAATAAAAAGGTGTACGCTTCGATACCTTTTGCGAGTGCTTCTTTAAAAAGGAGAATGTCAGAAAAAGTGGGAAGCACGATGAAGACAGATTTTTTACGCGCGAACGATTCGCGAATGTATGTCTTGTACCAACTGAGACGTTCGTCGAGATGATTTTGGAAAATTAATTTTTCTTGTTTGATGTTTGAATTGCGCGGAGCAATTTCTCCTTTTGCTTTTTTGAGCGTTGCATACGATTCCAAAAGTGGAGTTGGAATGAGGAGATTATAGAGGACACTTTCGCGAGAAAGATAATACGGCGCAAGCATGCGCGCTGCGTCAAAAAATGCGCCGGAGAAAATGGACGGCCCGCGATGGGTGTCGATCTTTTTTAAATTGAAATGCGCGTTCTTGACGGCGTTCTTTGCATCACGAAGTGGCTCGATTTCGGTCACGAGCGCGCTGATCTTTTTGCTCCGAAAGGGAACGGTAACGATATCACCAATACCTACTTCTTTATTTGAGAAATAGCTAAGACTATCGGCAAAAGTCCCTTTTTTAAGCGGGGTGACGGAAACGATATACATATATAGAGTAGACTAGCAGAAAATAACAAAAACGAGTATATCTGGTGATTCTACCAATTCAATCCGACTTGATTGAATTGGTAGAATCAGATAAGAAAAAGCAATCTACAAATTTCAAAAAACCATGCTATAATCCTTCTACTTATATGGCATTTTTTATACGAAAATTAGGCATTGATTTGGGCACGGCAAATACGCTCGTGTACATTCCAGGGAAAGGCGTCGTTCTAAACGAGCCTTCAGTTGTTGCCGTTTCTGAGATCGACAACAAAGTGCTCGCGATCGGATCTGAAGCAAAGGACATGATCGGAAAGACTCCGGAATCGATCATCGCATATCGTCCAATGAAGGACGGCGTGATCGCAGACTATCGCATCACTGAAGCGATGCTTCGTTATTTTATTTCAAAAGCGCTCGGTCCATGGAACATCTGGAAGCCGGACGTGATGGTTTCCGTTCCTGCGGGAGTGACTTCAACCGAACGTCGCGCGGTTATCGAAGCGACGATCAAAGCCGGTGCAAAAAATGCATACGTCGTCAAAGAACCAATTCTCGCTGCGATCGGCGCAGGTATTCCCATTCAAGAATCAAAAGGGCACATGATCGTCGACATCGGCGGAGGGACGACGGACGTCGCAGTAATTTCGCTCGGCGGAATTGTCGCATCGACTTCGGTGAAATGCGCGGGTAACAAGATCGATCAAGCGATCGCGGACTACATCAAAAAAACGTTCAACCTTGCGATCGGCGATCGCACGGCGGAAATGGTGAAAATAAAAATCGGCGCAGCGATCCCGCTTGAAGAAGAATTGACGATGACGATCAAAGGACGCGACTTCATCCAAGGTCTGCCGCGCACTGCGCAAATTTCGACAAATGAAATTGTTCGCGCAATAGACAAAGAACTTCGCCAAATGGTAAAAGCGATCAAAGACGTGTTACAGGAAACACCACCCGAACTCGCATCAGATATTATTGATCAAGGAATCATTATGACCGGTGGAACATCACAGCTCCGCAATTTCCCAGACCTCGTATTTCGAAAGACTGGTGTCAAAGCAGTGCTTGCCGATGATGCGCTCTACTGTGTGGTAAAGGGAACGGGAATCGCGCTTGATCACTTGGAAACATACAAGAAGACCATTATCAGTAAACGATAAGCTTCACATGGAAGTACTTTCGTTCCTTAGAGATAAGAATAGTGAATTGGCGCACTTCTATATAATAGAGGGGGCGCGCGGCCTCCCCGAGGCCGCGCTCCTTGCCGCACTCGAATCCCGCGGAATTTCCACTCGCGGTAATCCTGAAGTCCTCGTCCTCTCGTATGAAAGTTTTTTGATCGAGCACGCGCAAGATCTTCGCGCAAAAGAAAAAGAGCGCGGAAGCGATGCGCAGACTTTTTTTATCGTGAGCGCGCTTTCGTACGCGCACGAAGCGCAACAAGCGCTTTTGAAAATGTTTGAAGAGCCACGACAAGACGCGCATTTTTTTGTGATCGTTCCAAAAGCAGAACACTTGCTCGACACCGTGCGCTCACGCGGTGCACTTGTTCGTATGATAAGCGCGGAAAATACTGACACCGTTTTGCTTGCAAAAGAATTATTGAAAGCAACTCCCGCCGAACGACTTGAGAAAATAAAAAAATTGATCGCGTCACACGAAGACGACGACACCTCCGGCGCACTTCGTGAATTTGCGCGCACACTTACAAGCGCACTTGCGCGAGTGCTTTCCGAAAGTAAAACACCTAGAGATTATTCTTCGCATGATGTCTTCGTCTTTGAAGAATTTCTCAAAGCTGAAAAATTCCTGATCAATCGTGGCGCTGGTGTAAAAATGATCTTGGAACATCTGATGCTCATCATATAATTAAAGAAACCTGTACAATATGTACAGGTTTCTTCTTTGGTGGAGTCCAAAATAACAGTTCGTATTTTTTTGAAAAAAAGTAAAGACCTCTTCTCCCATGACAATTAGCTAAAATGCAGATGGTATAGCGCGGCATTACTACCCCGTACAACACATAGAACGCACGGCGCTCTTTCTTTGTGAATCTGACCGGAACAGATTTAGTTAAAAATATTTGCTTCTCGTCTTCAAGACCCGGGAAACAGAGTTCTATTGCATCATCAGGACTGAGATCTTTTTCGATGAAAAATGCACGGTCTTTTGTTCCATATTGGATTATAAAGAAATATCCGCCAGGTACGCGGTCGCACACTCGTTCAAAGCCGATGACAGAAAGTGAATCAGAAAAGTCTGTTTGTCCAATTGTATTTTTTGAAATAGCAAAGAATACAAGAAATAGAGCAGTGTATTTCATGGTTAAGGTGTTTTTCTAAACTGTAGACCTCGAATAGATGATTGTCAAATACAAAAGCCCTTCAAAGTTTTGAAGGGCTTCCGCGTTTAGTTGAAAAATCATTGCTTCCATTTTGTCTTACGGAGTGCCGCGAGGTCTATCGCGTGTCCGCCGTGATCAGTTACGATCTTGGCATGGAGAAGATGTTCATGATGCGCCAAACTGAGCGCCCCCAAGAGATCTGCGTTCCTATGCATGCCGAACCAGAGCGCTGTTGTCGATGGTGCATTTTTCCCCGGCCATACCGCTTTATCCATATGCGGATAGAGACCCAGACGATGGGCGATCTTTGCGATCGGATGTCTCCATTTTGGAAATCCCTGCGCGCATATTTTGATACATGCCTCGACATATTCTTCAGTGACCTTAAAATCATTCCGATAATCGGGTAACTTTCCCCACTGGCAAGAATTGCTGATCTCTAAGTTGTCATATAATGGCGGAACGATCGAAGTGCTACGGACGCCGTTACGATTCCTTATTTCATGGAATACGGCATTTTTAGGATATATGCATGTGCATTCCTTGTCTGATTCGATGAGCGAACTTTTCAGCTCATCATAGAGTTCCCATGCTCGTCCATGATAGGGAGGCCAGGGCGTGCTCTCGATCAAAATACCATCGATCCCCAAGAACCTGAGTGATCCGATGTGTTCCCATACATGAAGTTCTGCGTCTTTGTATCTGAGTGTGATCTCACCCATGCCCATTGTCGCAATAGAAAGATTGATTGGGATATTTCCATACTTTGTTTTCCAATACCACCCCGGAAGATTGAATGGACGGAAAGTGATTGATGCTTGTCTTCGAGGGAATTCCCAGAAACCGCTCGCACCGCCCCAGAATCCGGTGCCCGTGATCGTTACTGGTCGTAATAATTTTTTCTTTTTCATAATGAAATTGTTAAGTTTTTTGCCACTCTACTATATGAAAGTATCGATGTCAAAAAATTATGCACTCCGTTTCTGATTTGATATACTAATCACATGGCATACAATTTTTCAAATTTTAAACAAGAAACAACGAATGTCGCCGATTGGCTCGGACGCGAATATTCACAATTGCACACCGGTCGCGCAAGCCCGATCGTGCTCGATGGCGTGATGGTTGAAAGTTACGGCTCGATGCAGCCGCTCAAAAATGTCGGCTCAATTTCCATCGAAGATCCAAAAACACTCCGCATCGTTCCATGGGACAAGTCGCAGATCAAAGATATTGAAAAGGGAATTGTTGCCGCAAATATCGGGCTCTCAGTTGCGTCAGATGATATGGGACTCCGCGCGATCTTTCCCATGCTCACCACAGAGAATCGTCAGAAGCTCGTAAAGATCGTCAAAGAAAAATTGGAAGATGCACGCATCTCGCTTCGCAAAGCGCGCGAAGTCGTGGTTTCTGATATGAAAGCGCAAGATCTCCCTGAAGACGAAGCATTCCGCGCAAAAGAAGAATTGCAGAAACTTGTTGATGAAGGAAATAGAAAACTCGAAACGCTCGCAGAAAAAAAAGAAACAGAAGTTATGCAGTAGAAATACGAAGCACGAATTTCGAATCTCTAAACAAATTCGAAATCAGAATAATCAAACGCTTGGATCATTGAATATTGGTGCTTGGGATTTGTTTCGGATTTCGATATTCGAATTTCTTATTTTTAAACATTAGATTTTAGAATTTTATTATGATTATACTCTTTATTCTTCTCCTTGTTCTGGTTTTATTCGTCCTCGTCCTCGTTCATGAATACGGGCATTTTATTACTGCACGTTTTTTCAAGATGCGCGTGGATGAATTCGGATTCGGTTATCCACCGCGCGCAAAAACGCTTTTTAAGCGCGGTAACACGGTGTTCACGTTAAACTGGCTTCCATTCGGCGGATTTGTAAAAATTTTTGGAGAAAATCCAAACGAAGAAATGAGCGAAGCGGAAAAAAATGAATCATTCACCTCAAAACCGAAATACGCGCAAGCGATCGTCCTTTTTGCTGGAATATTTTTTAATTTTCTTTTAGCAGGACTTCTTTTTTCTGCCACCTATATGACGGGCCGTCCGGTTTCAGTTGGAGAAACAGCGCACTATGCGAGCAACGTGCGCGATGCAAAATTGACCATTATCGGTATCGACAAGAACACTCCGGCAGAACAAGGCGGGCTCTTGGTCGGCGATCATCTTTTAAAATTACAAACAGGGACTGACACGCTTGAAGCGCCGACCATTGAGAGCGTCATTGTCTTTGTCGGTGCGCACGGAACCGCTCCGATGACTATTTCGTACGAGCGTGGAAAAGAGATGCTTTCAACGACGATCACTCCAAAAGAAGGATTGGTCAAAGGCCGTCCCGCGATCGGCATTGCGATGGATGTCATCGGCACGCTCAAGCTTCCGCCGCACCTCGCGCTTGTTGAAGGATTTAAGAAGACGGGCGACACGATCTGGCAGATCCTTTCGTATCTTGGAAATCTCATCCGCGATATTTTTGTAACGGGCAAACCGGATCTCTCTGCGGTCGCAGGTCCCGTCGGTATTGTCGGTATCATCAAACAGGCAACCGAGCTCGGATTCGTATACCTCCTCTCGTTCATCGCCGCAATTTCTGCGAATCTTGCGATCATCAATCTGCTCCCATTTCCAGCGCTCGACGGTGGACGACTATTTTTTCTTTTGATCGAAGTCATTATCAGAAGAAAGATTCCAGCGAAAGCATTCAACATCGCCAATACGGTTGGATTTTTTATGCTCATCCTTCTGATGATCGGCATCACGTATCACGATATCGCAAATTTAATTAGATAAAAAAGAAAGAGAAAAACCGTTCCAAAAAATTTGGAACGGTTTTTCATTTGAGTGAGAAAGAATTATTGGAAAATTTCCCAAACGCGGTACGCAAATGTAGATATCACGATAAGGATGCCGACAAGGAGGCAAAAATTAAAAATAAACAGCCGCACTCTCCACCATCGGAAATTTTTCCTGTGGATGATCCCGTGCTTGGGTGAAGGTTCTTCATCTTCAGTGTTGCGGACGAGGAGGGAGGAAAAGATGATGGCGATCGTCACTGCAACATATGTCCAGGATAATGATTGTGTGTTCGTGAACAATATTCCAGGCAATTCGAGAAGTGTTGTTCCAAAAAGTAAGATGAGGAGCGATCCGACGGTCATGAGCGCCACCGGATGGCGATAAAAACGGATCTGCTGTTTCACTTTTCTGTTTATTTTCATGGGAAAGATTTCTTTTTAATATACCACAGTTTGCTATTTTTGTAAATATGTGGTACACTTTCCAAGTAGTCACACCTATGCCTCTGGGCATTTTTTGTTTGTACGCTTGTGTGTCTACTTACTACTAACTATTTTCTACGAACTATCCTTATGGAAATACGTAATATAGCCATCATTGCCCACGTCGACCACGGAAAGACCGCACTTACTGACCAGCTCATGAAGCAAATGGGTGGACTTGCCGATGGTGTCACCATGGATTCAAACCAGCTCGAACAAGAGCGCGGTATTACGATCTATTCAAAAAACACTTCGATCAAATACAAAGATACGAAGATCAATATCGTGGACACACCAGGACACGCGGACTTCGGTTCAGAAGTTGAACGTGTGCTTCGCGCGATCGACTCAGTGCTCCTCCTTGTTGATGCACAAGAAGGCCCGATGCCACAGACCCGTTTCGTTTTGAAAAAATCGCTCGAGCTCGGATTGAAACCGATCGTCGTCATCAATAAGATCGACAAGCCAGCAGCAAATCCAGAACTCGCACATGAACAAGTGCTTGAGCTCTTTTTGGAACTTGGCGCGAACGAAGAGCAGATCGATTTCAAAACTATTTACGCGATCGGTCGCGATGGGATCGCAAAGAAAAATCTTACCGATGAATCAAAAGATCTCACACCGCTCCTCGATCTTATTTTGGAAGTCGTTCCAAAAGCATCAGTTAATGGAGATTTACCGTTTCAAGCACAAGTATTTAATTTGGGATACGACAATTTCCTTGGACGTCTCGCCGTGTGTCGTGTGTATCAAGGAGGTGTAAAAACTGGAACTGATATTATCGTCAA
>CALRFE010000016.1:0-1559 GCA_943356425.1 Candidatus Nomurabacteria bacterium | reverse complement strand
AGGAATTGAACGCAAAGAAGTCAGCGAAATCGAAACAGGCGACATTGTCATCATCGCTGGAATTCCAGACGTCTATATCGGAGAAACGATTGTGAACCTGCCTGATACGCCGGCGCTTCCGTCTATTGGCATCGATGAGCCGACGATCTCACTTGATTTCTTGGTCAACGATTCTCCGTTTGCTGGACGCGAAGGAAAATTTGTCACGTCACGTCAGATTCGCGAACGTCTCGAACGCGAACTCGAAGTCAATGTCGGACTCAAAGTTGATTTTGATTCCGGAGAATTTTATAAAGTGTATGGACGCGGAGAATTGCACATCGCAGTACTTCTCGAACAGATGCGTCGTGAAGGATACGAACTCCAAGTCTCACAACCCGAAGTTATCATCAAAGAGGAAGGCGGACATAAAACAGAACCATTCGAGGAAGTTACGATCGATGTGCCGAGCGTTTCTTCTGGCGTCGTCATCGAAAAATTGACGAGCCGCCGCGGATTGATCACGCACATGACAGAAAAAGAGGGCATTGCACGTCTTGTCCTTGAAATTCCAACACGCGGACTTTTGGGGTATCGTGGGGCATTCGTCGTTGATACAAAAGGTGAGGGAATCTTATCTTCGCGCGTTATCGGATTCAAAGAATATGTTGGCGAGATCAAGAAGCGCGAATTCGGATCGATGACATCGATGATCGCCGGAAAAGCAGTTGCGTTTTCGCTTGCGAATTTGCAAGATCGCGGGACGCTCTATATTGATCACGGAACTGAAGTCTATGTCGGTATGGTTGTCGGTAATGTTTTGAAAGGGGACGACCTCACGGTTAATCCGATCAAAGGTAAACAGCTCACCAACATGCGCGCATCGGGGACTGATGATGCAATTATTTTAAAACCCGCATTTACGCTCTCGATCGAGCGCGGACTTGAGGTAATGAGTGAAGATGAATATCTTGAAATCACCCCAAAATCGGTCCGTTTGCGTAAAAAATTCCTGACAGAACTCGATCGTATCAGAGCTCAGCGCAAGTAAGAATCATAGTAAAAGCTATATTTTTCAATACATTGCTCGGGATCTGTCAAAAAATTTGACTTTTATTATAATCATGATACACTGAAAATCAGCAATCAATTATTAATAGCAACAAGCAATAAATTACAATGCCAAAAGTAACCTTCAAGCCAAAAAGTATTACCAAAAAAATTCTCTCACCGCTTCAGGATCGGGCGCATGACGTCATCTTGAATCGTTTTGGGCTGGGTGAAGATGAAGAACGCAAGACGCTTGAGGCTATTGGTGAACGATACGGCATTACCCGTGAACGTGTCCGCCAGATCGAAAATGTTGCTCTCGCAACGATCCGAAAATCTGAAGCGTACAAAGCAGAACAGACGACATTCAAGGAACTCGAAGACGTCGTCAATGGTCTTGGGTCAATAATTGCTGAAGAAGAACTGCTCGGTGAGCTCGCAAAAGACACTTCAACACAAAATCATTTCCATTTCTATCTCGTGCTCGGTGAGGCGTTCACGAAGCACAAAGCAGATGAGCAAGTCAAATC
>CALRFE010000015.1:3571-14364 GCA_943356425.1 Candidatus Nomurabacteria bacterium | reverse complement strand
ACAGATACCAACCATCGAGCTGATGGAAGACATTCATATGACGGCGATCAATCTCGTCTTTGCGATACACTTTACCGGAAGCAAATGCTCCGACCGCCTCACCCGCTTCCATTTTTTGTTTGATCCGCTCATCACGCAAATAGTAGTACCACATCACCGTCATCTGCGTGCGCAAGATATGCGTATCATCTGCGTAATAGGTGTCAGATTTTGAGCGAGCCGGATGATCGAGCGGAAAATCAAACAGATCAAAACCGATTTCGGTCGAAACAATTTCTGGTACTTTGACGGTGTCAAAGATCGCAAATTCAGGCAAAGCTAAGATACGTTCTACCATTTCATGGATCGGACTTCCTGCCGTTTCGGATAAATCAGGCATCGCTAAATAACGCTCCATGCGTAATGCTTCAGGATCAGTTCGCTCTCGGAGCGAACTCAAGATTTTCTCTTGTTCGTTCGTGTCTACTTTAATTTCCATAATGTATGCTATGTAATGCCTTATAATTGCTCGCTATTTTAAATCGCGTTTCCTCATAGTACAATAAAATTGATGAAAAAACTACCCTTTATTTTAGGACTCCTTACTGCCATATTCCTCGCGCTTGGCATCTATTTGGGGTGGCTCGACAATGGACCTAGAAATTGATCCGTTTGGCGAGCGCGCAATATGAGCATTCAGTTTCTTTGCCGTAAGATTTGAAATAGCACGGACGCTCAACCCAGGAACCTTCTTTGAGCGACTGATCATAGTCGGCAATATCATGGCGTAAAAGTTCAATTTCCTCATCGCCGATCGTCGTACTATAGACAGTATCTTTTTCCTTCGGATCTTCTTCGACGAAGAGCAATTTCGAGCTCGTCACCGTCGTACCTTTTTCTGCACCACTAATGAGATACGAATACATCGCAAGTTGTCGAATGAACGAGCTCAAGCGCTCTTCGTCATCGCGTTTTTCAATCGTACTTTTTGTTTTTGATGAACCAGTTTTAAAATCAGTGACCATGACTTCATCAGGTGAAAGACGTTCCGTGAGATCGATCTTTCCATAGAGACGCAGATGTGGAAAATCAGGATCAATCATCTGTATGGATCGTTCGGTTGCATATTCCAGAAGTATGGTCGGTGCATATATTTTCTGCCAAATAGCGAGCGTCTTAGTGGCTTCTCGGATCATTCGTTTTTGTGACACACCATCACGAATACCTTCATGTGCAAGAATACGGAGCAAAACAGGCACAAGCATTTCTTCGCTCACCGAATCATCTTTGTTCCCTAACATATATTCAATTCCAGCATGTACCATCGAACCGAAGACCAGGCTCTCTGTTTTACTTTCAGGCAATTTGAGCAGATTCCTGAAATACCACTTCCATGGGCATTCGAAAAAATTATTGAGTAGCGTTACCGATACTTTTGTCTTTGGGTATTCTTTCTTGACTATTTCGATAAGTTCAGCGCGGAGTGACAATTTCGGCGATTCTTTTTGTGTCGTGACAATGTCTCTTGGATCTTTTCCAAGCAACATTTCTTCAGTATCAGAAATATTTTTTCGTATGACCAAATCTTCTGGAATTGAGAGCATGATCGTAGCAGGTTGTAGTGTTCCACCCGTATATCCACGGCGCGCATATGAGAGCGACAATGTTTCTTTTGCACGCGTCATAGCGACATAGAGCTCGCGCCGAGCGACAGCTTCGTCTTTTGATTCAACGAGTTCTTCGATTTTTTCAGGAAGTGTAAAATTGAGCCGTTTTCCTTTCATGAGGGAACTTTCGTCGAGATGCGCAATATGTACATACGAAAATTCAAGACCTTTCGAGCCATGGAATGTCAGCACACGAATACCTTCTTTTCCGCCAAACACTGCGAGCGGAATCGTGTGCCCGTAACTTTCGAGACGATCAAGGTGTGCGAGAAATGAAATAAGTGTCAGATGCGGATCACGTTCTTCAGCAGACAATGCGAGATGCAAAAATGTACGGATCACTTCCACCCGTCGTACGAGCGTCGCTTGATCAGGTACTTCTGTCAAAAATAATTCTTCACCGATCATCTGAATGAGTCGCTTCAAATCAAGCTCCGAAGAGCGCGCGAGCCATTGCTTCAGTTTTTTTCCAAGAAGCACTATTGGGTCCGTTTCTGGAAACAGACCACCGGTTGTTCCCGCTTCTGACAAAAGTTCCACCGAGAGTTTCCTGCTATCGACTCCGTGTAAAAATTGGTGCGCCATCATTGGAGGAATTCCAAGGACTGGATCAAAAAGCGATCGGCCGAGTGCAACCGCATCATACGGATCTGTGATAATTTTTAAAATAGTTCGGATCGTCGTCGTTTCCGGTGCGGTAAAGAAAGAGAGGGCGTCGCCCGTTGCAACAGGCAATCCTTGGTCGCGCAGTATTTCCATCGCGCTCCGCGCTTGATAATTTTTCGGTACAAGGATCGCACATTCATCAGGTGCTGTTCCTTCTTCAATTTTGTCCTTGATCGCGCGTGCCGCAATCAAGATCTCATCACGCGGATAATCGCATTCGAAAAGGACCGGTTTCTGGTTTTCATTATTTGAATTTGCATGGAGTTTCTCTTGTGCGAGCGCACTTTCTAAAAGTGTACCTGCGGAATCCAAGATCGCTTGTGTCGAACGATAGTTCTCAATAAGTATGATCTCATGCGCCTTACCGAACGATGTCTTAAAATTATTGAATTGCGCAAGGGATGCACCACCGAATCCATAGATGAGCTGGCGATCGTCACCAACGACAAAGAGGTTGGGCTTTTCTGTCTCGCCCCAGACCGCTTCTAAAAATGCATTTTGTACACCGGACGAATCCTGGTGTTCATCGACGAGCACGTATAAATATTCTTCTCGGAGCGTCGCACGGACATCTTCTGAAATTTCAACGAGGCGAACCGAAAGCGCAAGGGCGTCATCATAATCGATCAACCCGCGGTCGTGTTTTTCTTTTTCGTACACCTCATAAAATACTACGACTTCTTTAGTGCGTTCCAATCCTTCTATTTTCTTCTGTATTTCTTTCTTGAGTTCGCCTTTTGTCGCACCACGAGAAGAAATATTCGCGGGATCGTCTTTGAGCTTTTTTATTTCCGAAACAATTTCTTTAGAGAATTTTTCCGGGGTCAACCGTTCGCGCTTCATGAGCGAGACGAGCGATTTCAGATCGCTAAAATATTTTGAACTGTTTCCACGAGGACGAAGATGATCCCATTCACCATCTTCTAAAATAGAATCGATCAGAACAACGGACTGCATTTCATCAAGAAGTACCGGCGCTTGATCAAAGTCAAGAAGCTCATAGTGTTTTTCTATGAGACGGAGTGCAAAACTATGAAAAGTAAAAATACTGATTTTCCCCGCATCTGCGCCGATATAGCGCGCAACACGTTCACGCATTGCAGTTACACCTGCGTTTGTGAATGTCAGGCATAAAATACCATTCGCTGGTGTATCGGTCTTTTTAAGAATATGTGCAATACGAACTGCAAGCACATCAGTCTTCCCCGTTCCCGGACCTGCGATGACCATGACCGGTCCGTCGATCGTATCGACAGCCTCTTTTTGTGCCTTGTTTAATCTTTTATATGCTTCTTCAAATGGGATGTCCGTCTTCATAGGACAAGTATAACGCGACAGAGAAAAATATCGCAATGCGCCGGGGGGATCGTGAATTATTCTTTTTTAGCCCCTTTTCTGCTCTCTTTTTTAAGAATTTCCAACACACGTCGAATATATCGGATGATATGGTGTCCGACCAAGAAATGGAGGACGAGGAGCGTCACACCGAGCAAGATGATGCCGAGCAAGATGTATACAGGGTATTCTTTGAAGAATTTTGCGATACCGAAAGACTGCCGGACATCGATCGACTCGTCACGGATATTATTTGCCTTATCGATGGCTCGGACGATCACTTCGAACTTGCCTCCTTCAGTAAGCGGTACCTGGAACGGGCTTTCAGCCTGAACGAAGACCGGTGATGCCGTCGCCGGCTGGCTCTTGTCGATGATGCCGATCTCATAATGATCGATACCCGAGAGATTATCAGTAGTAAAGAACGAAACGAGCGTCCTTTGAGCAGCGACCGCAGCAGCAACAAGAAAATTGGTCTGGGGCTTAAATTTTGCCGGAGGTGTCGTATCTATCCGCAACAGAAAATGCCCGGTGGTGCTCCATGCACCATTTTTGTTCGCCTTAATATGAAAATACCACAGGCCATCAGTAAGGTCTTCAAATGTCTTGATCGTGTCATCACCTTCGATCGTATTATCAGGAATCGTATTCGGCTTAGTATCAAGAACATAACTGAAACCAGTAACACCAGGATCTTTTGACCAAGAAAGAGTCGGGCTGTTATTGTTATACCAATCTGACTGGACCGGGTGTGTTTCTGAAAATACGACGACTCCTTCAGGCGCTTTAGACAAGATTGTGTACTCAGCTCTGCCAACATCGACTTGCGCACCGGTACCAAGACCGTCATTCAATAAGATCTTTGAACTCGAGCTGATCGAGACGACCGCCTTGCCGGGACTTTTTGCTTTGAATGTAATCGTATCGATGAGCCCGGAACCTGTGGTAATTCCTCCAGGCACGACACCGACATAACTTGCCGTGCCATGCGTATTATCAAACACGGGCGGTTCGACCCAAAGGCCGATGATCGAGGTACCACCGCTCGGATCAACAATAGAAAGTTTTTCTTTATCAAAATTGATACGGACTTCTACCCCGTTGATATTCTTGTTTTTACTGTTGAGAAGAATCGGTACTTGGAAGGTCGAGCCTTCAACAAAACTTCCTGAGCGCGGAGAGAGCGATACTTCGACATGTGCCAGCAAATTAGCCGCATCAACCGTGACGGTCTGCGCATGCAGAAAAAAAGGAATCGCAAAAAATATGCTGATCGAGAGTACCCCTCCATATATTTTGAGACGAGATATCATACTTATTCAATATCCTTAATTTCTCGCGCGATTATTTTTTCTGCATCATTGATATCTTTCTTGATGGCAGTGAGGCGCTTGTGTTCTGCTTCGCCCAATTTTTCCGTATCATATTCAGTAACATCTTCCCGAAGAATATCGAAAGATTTGTGCACCAGATCTCCAGTGGTACGTATCTCGCTCTTGAGATTCTTGTTAGCGCTCTTGCCTTTTTTAAAATGAAAGATGATACGGGTAAAAAGGTACACGATGAGCGCAATAAGGAGTCCGATCAGTCCATACACCTCCCGGCTGATGCCCGAGAAGATCGTGCCAGTTTTTATAAAGATAGTATTTGAAGTTTCGCTGTTCGTCTTGTCTTCCTTGATCATGATCGCTGATACCTTATACAAGCCAGGTCTCAATGAATTCGGAACTAACAGATTGAAACTGCCGTCAGCATCAGCATCGCCAAGAATAAATATTTTGACTCCATCTTCGGAAACGAACGTCACCAATGCTTGTGCTTTCGGATATTCCGAAGCTCCAATGATCGCTTGTGCTCCATATTTTACGCCGACCATGATCTCGGGCGCAGCAAGTGTCGGCAATGGTTGCGGAATTTCAGGAACAATCACCGGTTCGTCTTCTTGCAACGGTTGCGGTTCTGGTTTCGGTTCTACTTTTGGCAATGCAGGTTTTGGAAGAGCATCTTTCACAGAAAAACTTGCACCAATGAGATTGCCAGTGATATCAGTACCCTCTCCATCATTCGCCAATATCTGCCCTGATTTGAAAGATATCTGGCCTTCTCCTTTTTTGACGGCACGGAGTGTAACACTGACGACGGTACCGGATGATGCAGTAGAACCACCGAGCGCAATTCCCTCGAATTTGACCAAACCACCATTGATGCTCGGCTCAGTTACCCAAAAATTAAGTACGGAGTTCTTTTTTGAGACCGATTCCACTGAAAAGAGCGACGTGGGAAATGCGACAACACCGGAGACGGCATTGAATGGGACATTGTTTGAAGTGACGAGGACCCTGACCGTTACGCGCTCACCGCTCTCAAAACTGCCCGTCGCAGGAGTCACAGAAAGTGTCGCAGCTCGCGCAAAGTGCGGAGAAAAAAAACACAAGAAGAAGAACAGTGCTATCGAAAGAACTTTGATCTTATTTTCTTTACTACGAAGATGCATACACAAAGAATTATACCAAGGATGAACCATTGTTCCAACAAAGCAAGCTTATTTTGCGTCTTGATCTTGACGATCTTTGCATTGCCTTCCCGGTCAACCGCTTTCACATATATATTTTTCTTGAGCGACTGATCTCGTATAAGATACGGGCTTTCCGCTCGAAGATATCGTCCACCAATACCAAAAAAACTTTCACGGACCTCGTAGTGATCTATACCGACACCCTTGTCTTTGGCACTAAAGACGAGAAAATGCTTGCCCTCAAAGAGCGCCGGGTCTTCTGCGATGAACGGACTGAATTCTTCTGGTGGAACGGTATCTGTTACTGCAAAATCTTTCACATCGATATCGCTCATATTCTTTGAGATAGAAAAATCGAGCGGAATCTCTTTTGTCGTTATTTTTGTACCAAGACCGTCATTCTTGAGCAGTGCAACAGACCGAAAAGAGAAGGAGCTCGTACCAGTTCCTTTTGTACGGAAGAGCGCGCTGAAGATCAGCCGTTTTTCGCCCGTGATCCCGCCCGCAGTTATTCCTGAAAAATGGATCTCGCCGTCTTCTTTGCTTTCCGGTCTTTCTATCCAAAAATTAATTGATGAATCACCTTCTCGTATCTCTTCTAATTCCAGAAATGATGACGGGAAGATCACCGTGCCTTCAATCGCATTGATTGGAACATTTTTTGTATCCAAAAGGACACGCACGAGGAACGGCTCATGCTGATCAAAAGTGTCCTTAGTTGTTTCAAAAAATATGTCTGCAGCAAAAGAGACCGCTGGCATAAAAAATGTCAGGAACACGAGCGATGCCAGAGAAATTTTGATGATTGTGTTCATATTTTTTTTCATTATCCGGTCCAATAAAACGCCATAATACTAAAGTCGATCAAGTTCACGATCCCGTCATTATTGAAGTCAACTTTTGCTGGAGGATCTTTCTTCTTGTACCAGAACGCTGCGATAGAAAAATCCACCAAGTTACATCGATTGTCAGTGTTCGCATCACATTTCAGATTTTTCTTCGTATTGTCCGCTGAAACATTTTTTGTACCGACAATAAAACCGACGGCTTCGCCGAAGGTGCTTATTTCTCCATTATGGAGCAATGCCTTTGATTTTGTGGAGTGTTTTCCCAATTCCAAGACAGAAGTATCGAAGGTGTGCAGATAGACACCACTTGCATCACTTAAAGCATTCTCAAAAAATTCCTGCTCGGAGTTGACGCTAATTACGATATCTGAAGTAGGCGTACTCTGTCCAAAAATGACGATATTGTCGCCCTTTTTTACTTCACTCTTATCAACGGCAATAGTCGGCGCGATAAAAATACCGCTGATCTTGGTCGTTACTCCAGACGTGATAAAGATTTGAAATGTAAATGGTGTCGATCGGATCCCGTTCTTGTCTTCACCGTAGACGGAAAAAGTATATTCGCCAGAAGAAAGACCTCCGAGCGTTCCCGTAAAATTACTGTCGGGTCCGGCAATTGTCGAGAGCGCGATCTGTCCATCTTTCAAGATGCTGACCTTACTCAAAGGATAGGCTCTTCCAGAAAAGACGACACCCGTATCAGTAGTGGTAGTATCACTTCCGGTGACACCGACACCTACGCCACCCCCCCCCCCTCCACCACCACCCCAAGTAACGCCAGTACCAGAACCTGCCGTCGGCGTCGCACTCACTTGCGCAGATTCACTGAGCAAGATTCCCGCGGCAAAAGAACGCACTTTAAAAAAATAGGTCGTGCCATTACTAAGGCTCGTTCTCGTGCTCGTCAGAACATTTCCTACCGCCGTATAGGTGAAAGTGCCACCAGAGACCGTGCTTATGCCCACTTCATAGCTCGTAATGTTCGCCAATATTCCGACTGCAGGAGTCCACGTCAAGACAACCTGACCAGAACCGGGCGTCGCGGAGACCGCAGGAGAACTTGCTGTCGGGAAATACAGGAAACCGGCATTTTGCGCGAAGTTCGTGCTCGTGCTCTGGCCGTTCGTCAGTTGTCCTGTGTTTGAAAAATATTGGAAACTCGAAGACGAAGATTGTCCTCCTTCGATGACTGTTACCGGATTTTCGAGCTCGAAATTAGTACTGCTGAAATTTGCGCTCGCGAACGTAAAAAACACCAGCCCTAAAATAACGGGGAAAGATTTTCTGAGAAAGAAAAAACTTTTCTTGATTATTTTCAGGTGGTGTTTTTTACTGAAGAAGCCCATAGTTGATTTAATGAAGAGAACGAGCCTCCAATGAAGACCTATTTTATTTTTTCTTATCCGAGGTGGTCTCTTCTTTTTGTGCTGGAGGAGTTACTGCTGCTTGCTGTCCGATATTGAGCGGAGCTACATCGATGATCTTGTTCATAGTCACGCTGTACAATATTGCTTTCTTAGCTTGCGCATAGATGAGCACTTTGTCTCCTTTTTCAGCTTTAGCGAAAAATGCTTGATCTTTGAGTGCTGCTGGATCAGAAACAGTAGCGACGGTAGGAGTTTCTCCTTCTGGAAGGACTGCCAATTTACCGACTTTAAGGACGAGTGCGGCGGTCTCTTTTTGGGCCATTGCCTGCGGATTCTGCTTCAAAAGATGTATCTGATAATAGAAGAAACCAGCAAGGAGGACTGCGATGACCGTTATGATCGGCATTGCATACTTAACAATCATTCGCTTCAACATTTTTAAAATACTGAACATATAACAATTAGATTAAAATAATAATACGTTAATAATACACTTATTTAATTCTGTTTTCAACACTTGCATTACATGGCTTTTTGTTCCATACCAATGCACCAAGATAGTATATCAATATATCATAGCAAAGCAACTACTCACTCAATTCTACGAGAATCAACTTCTTCATATACCATTTGGGACACATGAGCGATGATCTTTGCAAGCACATCAAAATCTTGGCCCTTGGTCATCACGCATAACAAATACGGGTTCTCTGGATAATAAATAATTCCACAATCATGGAGCTCGTCGATATGCCCTTTAGGTGCGCCTCCATTTGAAACAAAATCTATTTCACGTTCACCGAACTTGCTTGCAACTTTAATTCCTGGCGGAACTCCCGCTTCCAATCCTTGACTAAAAGAAGCTTTGTCCAGAAGACTAAGAATTTTTTCAGAATTTTCTTTTGAAAGAAACGAGGCATTGTACAATAGGCGGAACAGCGACGAATACGACTGCGCGGAAAGATCCCCTTTCGTAACATCTCCCGGAACGACCAGTCCCAAATCTTTAAACGTGTCAAAAATCAAATCTTCGTTCGGACTTATTTTAGATAACTCATCGATCAAGAGTTCATTGGACGCATTGTCAGAATATTGGAGCGACCGAGAGATCAGCTCATCGATCGAATACGAATTCCCGACTTCGAGTTTTTTTGCTGGCCCAAAATCTTGGTTATCGGATGGTATTTCCTGAGAATATAGTACCTTCTTTTCTAAAAATTTTGGATTGATATCTGCCAGGCGCAATACGGTCATCACGGTCGGCAACTTGATCAAACTTGCTGAAATAAAAAGTTTGTTCGAGTCGACTCCGAAGATCGGACCATACTCAAGATCCCGAAAATACACGCCCGCATCCGCGAGCCTACCAGCACTTTTTTCTGCATCAAGATAGGCAGTCAGACTGTGTTGTAGATTCAAATACGAAACTTTACTGATGATCTGTTTATTTTGGCATCCTAAACGAGGATTGAGGTAGTCATAAGAAATATGACAATTTGAATTTTTACCACGGCCTAAGCCAAAGAACAGATACCCGACAAAGATGCCAAGGAAAAACAACAAGACTGCGATCTTCCAACTCTTTATATCTTTAATTTTCTTTAACATAATTTTTTATTCTGATCATACTAAAGACCGGGATCCGGTATCGGCTCTGGGGTTACTACGGGAGATCCAGTATCCGAAGGAACATCATCAGGCGTCACTTCTGGAACTGGTTCAGGTATCGGTTCTGGGACCGGTTCAGGTGGTGTTTCAGATGTTGGTGGTACATCAGGTACTGGAGTCGTGTCCGGCTCCGGAAGCGTCTCGGAAGCAGGTGTCTCATCGATCACCGGTTCAGGAACTGGTTCAGGTGATGTTTCGGCCGGCGGTGTCGGAGATGTTGGTGGTGTGTCAGGTGTTGGAGCCGTGTCGACCTTACTACTGAACGTCTTCGCACTCTTTACTGCAAGCGCCGTCCAGCTGAAGTTGATATCTTGTGTCGCCTTCTCTTTGAGAATGATCGTGAATCCTTTTTCTGATTTATTGACGACGAGATATTTTACATCGGCAGCAAACAGATCTTGGATATTTTTTTCTTGTGCATCTTTGAGCGCTTTGATCGCATCGGCATCAGTCTCGGTATTGAGATCTTTCAATTGCGGATCGGTATTAAGCGTGATCGTCGCATTCACGATCGGCTGTTCCAAATATTCTTTATCAAAAACAACATCAACTGATTGATCCCCTTTCTCGATCTTCGCAAAGCCAGCAGTGTCGGTCGTGAAATATGGGCGACCGAAGAATATCGTATCACTCATGAATGTGACCGCATCTTTTCCTGAACTGATCGTGTTGATCGTCAGACCGTCTGCGAATACTTGCGGTGTGATGATCTCCATCGCAGCTGCGACTCTATCGGTAAATATCTCAG
>CALRFE010000015.1:0-3561 GCA_943356425.1 Candidatus Nomurabacteria bacterium | reverse complement strand
TTTGCGCTGTTGCTTTTGTGTCGCGGACTTTTATCAAGAAATCCAAGATCCTTGATTGCACGGTCGCTGGAGTCACAGAAAGTTCTGGCGCAGTCAATCCATCAGAGACTGAAGGACCGAGCGCGAGTGTTCCATCAGTAGTATCAGTTGGTGCTGAAATTCCACTATCGAGAAGTGCTGTTTGTGTCGCATCAAGATCTTCCTGCATCAGCATCTCAATGGATGCACCGCTATAACTTGCGAGGTTTACGAATACCGTAAGTGTTCCGCATTTAGTTCCAGGCATCTGACCGAAGCCCATCGAAGGACAACCTTCGAATTTGGTCGTGTCCATATCTTCAAGTGCAGTACCGATGACACGGCCAGCTTGCGTTGCGCGCATCGCATATCCTGGAATACTTGCAGAAGTAAGATAATCACCTGCTTTGATCGGACCATTTTCAGTACTGAATCGGACTGGCACGCGTCCGACGAGTGCGATCGGAACAGAATCTTCAGTCTTCGAGCCGGCAACGAAACCTGGCGCCGTCGAAACGACTCCGACGATAGTATTCTGGTATTGACCGGTCGAGCGTAATACTCCTTGCGGATTGGTTGGATCTATGACGACGACTTCGCCACGAGTCAATGTCTGTGTTGAAGTATAATTTTCTGCCAAGTCCGCACCTCCTGAGAAGAATGCACCGGTAGACGATGACATGATGTTGCCGTCAGACGTGACACGGAAAATACTGAGTCCATTGTTCTGCAAGTTGAGCAGATCCATACCGTTCGTGATCTGATATGAGTTCACGGTCGGAATTGAAATTGCGCGATATCCATACGTTATACCAGAAGAGTTGTACACACCTTCATTGATTCTCGGATACGTCGGGAAGTCGCGTCGGAAATTGACTTGGACTTGCGCCCATGTTTCGCCACCAGCATTTCCAATTGAAGTTCCCGGATTTGCGATCGGCGTATAGGATGCAGCACCGAGCGCTGTTTGCGAAGAAGCAACACGAGCAGCCATACGGACATATTGATCGGGAGTCTGCTGCCAATCAAGTGTTGAGTTTGCGGCAAGTGCCGGCACGTTCATCTGTTCAGAAAGATATTGTCCATCGGCGTACCAACCTGCATCATAAATGTTGACTGTTGCAGAACGCCCCAATGTTCCTCCACCGAACAAGACGACAAACTTTCCATCTGGTCGCTGGAATGAAACCGCACCATCACTCGTACCTCCAGAACCATATTCTGTGGTGAGTGTTGAGTCAGCAGCAGAATCGTTGTACGTTGTCGTCGAGTTATCGTTAATGGTCGTTACAAGATAAAACGGAGCAGTCGTGTTTGCTTTTGTACGATACACCTTGCGCGCAGTCGTGCCCGTCGGACCGACGGCAATCGTTGAGAGCGCTTCTTGCCCAGCGGTTGTAACGGTACACGTCTGCGTCGTACCCGCAATACTGAGCGCGGATTCAACACCACTAACTATTTGTGTGTATCTCCAAATGTGCGTACCTGTATCACAAAGGTTTGATCCTCCCGATGCTGGCGCAGATGTTGTAATGGTAACTGGTTGCGTCACTGCTCCTTGCGGAGAAAGAAGCGGACCAGCAGAAAGCCATGTTCCTTGCGAGACACCGAGCGTTGCGTTCTGCACACCTCCCCATGGAACATAGATGTTTGTCGCAAGACTCACTGCTGCAGCTGCTGCCGGAATGATACCTCCGTTGACAATAAGATATGTTCCATCAGCACGAGGGATGACCATTGCTCCGCGAGAGACACCGACCGGAAGCGCGAGTCCCGCAGCTTCGATACCAGTTATTGGATTGAAAAGTCCTGTTGCCGTGTTGAGCGCGCCCGTCGCATCGCCACGGATGATGACCCAGATACCATCTTGTCTTTGGAATGCGAATGCTCCCGTACCAACACCGGCTGCAAGCGCGGTACCAGCTGAGAATGTCTTAGTGATCGCATTATAGTTCATCGTCGTTGTCACCACCGCTGATGTTGTTGTGGCTGTACCGATCGTCACTTTATAAATACCCGTGTTCGCACCCGCATATGGAAGCGCAAAGGCGCTCAAGTTCGTACCCGTTGTCTGGAGTGGTCCTGCTGTCATGGTGTTGCGGACCGGATCATAAATAGATGTCGTTGTCGCAGCGTTACCCGGAAGGATCGTGTAGGTACCATCCATATTTAGAATTGCGAATGCTCCTTGGTTTGCAGCAGTACCGGTAAG
Organism: Candidatus Nomurabacteria bacterium; assembly: GCA_943356425.1. Classification (GTDB taxonomy): domain Bacteria; phylum Patescibacteriota; class Minisyncoccia; order Phycocordibacterales; family UBA9973; genus CALRFE01. Next base: position 1,331 of record CALRFE010000015.1, on the reverse strand, counting down.
TGATGGGCCAAGCGTAAAGCGAGAACCTGCTGGCGCGTATTGGTCATAAATATTGGTCACGGCAGAAGCACCGCCGAGCACAAGAAGGTATTTTCCATTCGGGCGCTTGATCGCAAATGCACCAGTACCCGTCGCAGCGGTCGGCACATTTCCAGATCCAGACTGTGCAATAAAGGTCTGTGTTGCAGGATCATAGAGATCTGCCGCACCTGCACCGGCACCTGATTCGAGAACCAAGAAAGTCTTGTCATCACGCGCAATGACAACAGTACCAATACCGGTCGCAGTGTTCAACTGTGGATGGTTCGCGTTGAATTCACCTTGATAGAAACCAGATGTTCCGTTCATCGAACCGGAGGTCGAACCTTGACCGAGACGTCCCCATGGAAGTGAGAGCTGATTGTTTACCGCTTCGACACGAATGGTTTCGCCACGTGAAAGTGTCGGACCTGAAGGCGTAAGTTGTGCGTATGCTGCACCGAGTGCACTATCAGCAGCACCGTCGTTATATGTTGTTGTTGAGTTGTCGGAAATTGTTGTAACGAGGAACGGTGTATCAGTCACAAGAAGACCGGCAGCGGTTCGATAGATCTTACGCGCAGTCGTACCTGATGGACCGATCGGAATTGCCGTAAGTGCTTCTAAGTTTGATCCACTACAGCTCTGTACTGTAGACGCTGGAGAAAGTTGTGATTCGACTCCATTGATGACGAACGTGACGAACCAGAAGTGGTTACCAGAAGTACATGAGCCCGAACTTGATGGCGCAGCAGATGTCGGCGCAGCCGGAACCGTTGCAGCCACAGACGACGCAGAAAGTGGTGTACTAAAATCAAATGAAAGTTTTTTGAACACCGCAGAGTTATCGATCGAATAGTTGAATACGGTTGGTGTCGTGTAATCGTATCGAAGTACGGTCGAACCGTTTCCAAACCAGACGCCACGATCATCAGACAATTTCTTCGGCATCGGACGATTGAAGTGCATCGCGATCTTTACACAGTTCGCTCCTGGAACTGGACGGATAGAATCACCAGAGTTCTGGATTTCCTGCCAAGGCTGAGCTGCAAGCGATGTTGAACACGCTCCACCATTGACGGCAGTTTTTACATAGAACTGAACGGATTTATATGCGGTGTTCACGCCTTGGCTGTTGCGCGCTGCTGCATACACAGCTTCAAGTTGTGCAGTCCAACGGAGCGTCGAGCCGTTGCTGATATATGCGCTCGAAATATCTTCGGATTTGTACCATGTTGCAGCATCGGTAATTGAGTATGTTGAACCGAGCGATGCATCAGCCGTCGTATCAGAACAGGTCGTCGTCGTGTTGT
>CALRFE010000014.1 GCA_943356425.1 Candidatus Nomurabacteria bacterium | reverse complement strand
TGTCTTAAAATAAACCCCGTTTATTTTAATGTCACTTTTGCGCCAGCTTCCTCGAGTTTCTTTTTGAGTTCTTCAGCTTCGGCTTTCTTCATACCTTCTTTGAGCATTGAAGGAGCGCCATCAACGAGGTCTTTTGCTTCCTTGAGTCCGAGCGCGAGCGCTTCTTTAACTACTTTCATGACTGCAATTTTTTGTTCGCCAGCTCCAGTAAGTTCAACATTGTATGAATCTTTTTCATCCGCTGCTGCGCCACCTGCTGCTGGACCGGCAACTGCGACTGCAGCTGCTGATACGCCGAACTTTGCTTCGAGCACTTTGACGAGCTCGTGCAAATCAAGCACTGACATTTCATCTACTTTTTTTACGAGGTCAGCAAATTTTGCTGGGATCTCTACGTTTGTTTCTTCCATAATAATTTTATATTAATTTAGTTTATAATTTTGTTTGATTTTAGTATTAAGTATCAAGTATTAGGTATTAAGTATTTTTATACCTGATACTTTATACGCTATACCTTATACTTTTTTCTCAGCAATAGCATTGAGCACGACTGCAAAACGCTGAATTGGTGAATTGATGAGATTGACGAATTGTGCACGAAGGGTTTGCATCCCTGGAATCGTCGCAATCGAGAGCATCTCTTCTTTTGACATGTACTTTCCTTCAAAAACTCCGCCGATAATTTGTACACTATCTTTGTGTTCTTTTTGGAAATTGTACACTTCACGTGCTGGAGCGAGAAGATCGTTTGCGTATGCAATTGCGAGTTCTCCATCAAGTGATGGCATCGTACCAGTCGGTGCAATACTATCGAGCACGCGTTTTACCAATGTCTTCTTTGCAACTTTGTATCCAACGCCGTTTCCGCGAAGTCCGCGACGAAGATTCGTCGTGTCTGCAACAGAAAGTTTATGGAAGTTTACAAAGACCATTGATTGGGTGCCTTTGAGCAATCCTTCGAGCTCCGTGATCATCTCTGCCTTTTTTCCTTTTGTGATTGGCATGAATTGTTGAGCGAAGCGAAATAATTCACCCTGTTAAATAAGATTTGAGCCTGTTTCTTAGGAACAATTTTCCTAAGTATGTTTTGAGATATTTTTCTCTATGCAGTGCATCAGTTTTATTGAGGCAAGCTTCTGAATAAATAAGCTCAAGTGGTCTACGATCTTTTGTTGAGTCAACAAGACCTTTGTGGTGTTGCTCAAATCTTGATTTCAAATCCTCGGTGTATCCTACGTAGAAATTTTTATCTTTCTTTGAACGTAAAACATAGACATAATAAAATGTAGTCATTGAGGATTTTAAATCATTTAACAGGGTAATGAAAATTATAGTCGCAGTAGCTCCTTAATTTTCTATTAAATAAAAAAAACGGCTTGCGCCGTGTATGTAGAACAACATATAGATATGTTGTGTTCGACCATTGGATAGGACCTCTTCCCTTTATGGGATGCCTACCGTCTCTACGGCTACAGGTGTACTTTAGCAGAAGAGCGGAGCGCTGTCAAATGAAATTGACATTGGATGTTTTATATGTTAAAATGGAAAAAATTAAAAAAACAAACTCTGCCTATGTCAGTAATCGATGAATTTAAGAAACTTTCTCAGGAAGAAAGATTTAAAGGTTGGCCACTCGTTGGGGAAATAGACAAGATGCCAAAAATCCCCTATTTTGGAAATACCATAAAATACACTCTCAGAACTGGAAATGGAAACGAAGAATACACCTCGATTATCCGTCAGTTCGGATGGGTCGTGGTGTTCGGAATCACTAAAGATGGAAAAGTCATCACGCTCTGTCAATGGAAACCCGGCGTCAATTGTGCAAGTTGGGAATTACCTCCCGGTGGAATCGGAAATCTTCTTTCTGGAACACCGCTTGATGAAATAGAATCCCGTACAAAAGAAGCGTATCTCAAAGAAACTGGGTACGGCAACGGCAATTGGAATTACCTCGGAAACATTCTGATTGAATCCGGAAAGTATCGCGGTGCAAGTCCAGCAGATAATGGATTTAAGGCGCATCTTTTTATAGCAGAGCATTTGGAATTCATTCAAAACAAACGCGAACCCAATCCGAACGAAGTCATGGAAACCATCATGGTGCCCATCGAAGAGTTTCGTGAAGTGCTCGAATCCGGATTATTTCTGGAAGAGAGCGCAGTAGCATGTGCATACAAAGCGCTCATTAAACTCGGGAAGTTGCAGTGGATGTAATAATGCAAGAAGTAAATAAAAAAAGAGGAACCATTGGTTCCTCTTTTTTTATTTAAAAATTTCCTTTTTTATTCAATCGGACACGGCACGGTATCATTTTTATCAAACGGCTTTGAAGAAAATGATACGAAATGTGTTCCATATTTTACATCGAATCGATGCGTGTGCATCGGCGGGATCGTGATAACAAATCCCGGAGTTACCGTAAATCGTTTAATTTCTCCGATAATTTTTCCAGAGGCATCGACTTCAGCAGTCCTGATAGTACCAGTTCCTTCAATGAAATAAAAAACTTCAGATTTGCTCTTGTGAAAGTGCTGACCAAGGGGACGAGGATCGTCTTTGACAAAAAAATCATTAAATGCGGATTCAGAAAAATTAAATTCGGTGATGGTTCTGCGGGGGTCTTCGGAGACAACTTGAAGATTGCCTGTTTCTACTTGTTTGAGCATGATTCTGTATGTTTTGGTTTTCGCTACTATAACATACAAAATAGATATATGTCAAATTAGGCTCTTGGAGGATTTTGGAGGAACCATTCGTACGTTTTTTTTATACCGTCTTTTAGCTCTACAGAATGTTTCCAACCGAGCGAATGTAATCTTGTCATATCAAGGAGTTTGCGCGGAGCGCCATCGGGTTTTGTTGTGTCCCAATTGATAGCGCCTTCAAAACCGACGATCTCTTTGATCATTTCCGTAAGTTCTTTAATAGTTATGTCTTCCCCTGTTCCCACATTCATGAATATCGGACCTTTTTCATTTTCTTCTTTTGTTGGATTATAGTTGTCCATAACAAAGAGGCATGCACGCGCAAGATCATCGACATGTAGAAACTCTCGTTTTGGTGATCCAGTCCCCCATGCGACGACTTCTTTTGCACCCGTTGTTTTTGCTTCGTGAAATTTTCGGATGAGCGCGGGTAAGACATGTGACGAAGTCAGATCAAAATTATCATTTTGACCATAGAGGTTGGTCGGCATGACCGCAATAAAATTTGTTCCATACTGACGATTGTAACTTTGGCACAACTTAATACCTGCAATTTTTGAAAGCGCATAGGGTTCATTGGTCGGTTCGATCGTTCCCGTCAAAAGATATTCTTCTTTCATCGGTTGCTCGGCAAATTTTGGATAGATACATGAACTGCCAAGAAACAAAAGTTTCGTAACATTATTCTTTCGTGCGCTTTCAATGATGTTCGTCTCAATGACAAGATTTTGGTAAATGAAATCTGCGGGAACTGTATTGTTCGCCATAATACCGCCGACTTTTGCAGCAGCGAGAAATACATATTCAGGTTTTTCTTTTTCAAAAAAATCAGCGACAGCATGTTGGTCGAGCAGATCAAGTTCTCGATGTGTACGAAGAACAAGATCGGTGTATCCTTCCTTTTCGAGCGTACGAACAAGCGCCGAGCCGACGAGCCCTCTGTGTCCAGCGACAAAAATTTTAGCGTTTTTTTGCATTATCTTTTTTAAGCAGTATGCCCTCTTTCTCTAGATCATGAAGGACCATGATCTTGATCAATTCTTCGAACGTTGTTTTTGGTTTCCAACCGAGTTTCTTTTTTGCTTTGGTAATATCGGCAACGAGATGGTCGACTTCTGACGGACGATAATATGCGGGATCGATATCGATATATTTTTTCCAGTTCGGAATTTCTGCATGCTTGAATGCTTCAATGACCAAATCACGGACGGTGTGGCTTTTGCCAGTACCGATCACGTAATCATCCGCCTCGGGTTGCTGGAGCATGAGCCACATCGCTTCACAGTATTCTGGCGCATATCCCCAGTCACGACGCGCATCAAGATTGCCGAGGTATATCTTGTCAGCTTTCCCTGCTTTTATTTTTGCAACTGCTTGCGTTATTTTTTTTGTTACGAACGTACCACCACGACGTGGTGATTCGTGATTGAAAAGAATGCCATTACATGCGAACAACCCGTACGCTTCACGGTAATTTCGAGTGATGTGGTATGCAAACACTTTAGCACAGCCATAAGGACTGCGCGGTTGGAAAGGAGTATCTTCATGTTGTGGAGCCGGAGCCGATCCGAACATCTCAGAAGACGACGCTTGATACATCTTTATTTTCTTCCCAGTGTGATCTTGAAAATCTTTGATTGCATCGAGCAATCGGAGCACGCCGACACCAGTGACATTCGCCGTATATTCTGGAATTTCAAAAGACACCTTGACGTGCGTCTGCGCACCAAGATTATAGATCTCATCCGGTTGGATCTTGAAAATAAGTTTTCGAATATTTTCTGCGTCCGATAGATCGCCGTAATGGAGATGCAGTCGACGTCCTTGATCGTGCGGATCCTGATAGATGTGCTCGATGCGCGATGTGCCGAACGAACTCGATCGACGGAGCGTACCATGGACTTCATATCCTTTTTTAAGGAGCAATTCGGCCAAATAGGAACCGTCCTGGCCGGTAATGCCGGTAATAAGCGCTTTTCGGAGCGCTTTCTTTTTCGGAATTTTTCGTATCTTACTTTTAGATTTCTCGGACATGTATGTCAAATCTACCCTCTCTCATCGAGCGTGTCAACTTATTTTGCAAAGGTCCCGACCGGTGGTGTTCCGGTCCCGCTCGCTTGCTTGTGGTAAGAATTGATCAAAAATAGTCCAACAACGCCGGCAATGAGAATACCGATCATGACGCCGAGCATTTTTAAGAAATGTTTTGTGTACATATGTATTGAGAGTATAGCATACAAAATGTCCTGCCTAGGCAGGACATTTTGTATGCTATTTTAAGAAAAAATTATCTCTGGATCGTCACAGTAGCAGCATTGAAATGCGAACCGCAATCGATCGAGACTGTCCGTGGCAACAATGATGCGTCATAGGATAGTGGCACCAATGCATAATCATATGATCCGATACTGTATTTTGTGTTGTTCAAGCTGAACGTGCGAGCTGTTTTTGAACGATTGTCGATCAAAATGGTCGTTCCGCTCTTATAGGTCGAGGCCAGCGGAGTCGCATTGCACGTCTCGCCGAATTGAATACGACTATTTTTATACGTAACAAGTGCGTCTGCGTACGCTTGTCGCACTGCTCCGACAGTCGCGCCAGTACCAGTTGCACCAACTGGAGAACCGCCTTTTGTCTGATCTGTTTCGGTCATCGAAGAAGTATCAGCCGACTGATCGTCATTTTTGTTGCCGTCTGTATCTTTTCGCATCGCGAAGAAAATAATACCAGCAACGATAATAAGAATGACGATGACGACCGTCGTTGTCATATTCTTATTATTTCCGTCCATGTTTTGTTGTGTTGGTTCCATAATTTTTTAGTTCTTTACAAAATGATAGTTACGACTAATACCATATAGTATAGCACTGTCTAAAAGAGAACGATGCTGTATCTGTGCATAGTAAAAATGGATACGGGGTCCATGGCATACGGCTTTGCAAAAATAGGGGTTACGACTATAATCGACCTATGACCAAAATCCAGGAACTCATCCTCTTTCTCGGAGACATATTGGCGCTCATCTTGTCCTTTGCGGCGATGCTCGTGATCCGTTTTGGAAGCCAGTATGACGAAACCGTTGTCCGTCTGCATAGCGGACCCTTCGGGATCCTGTTCGCTCTTTGGCTCATCATTTTTTTCGTCTTTAATCTCTATGATTTCAGACAAGTAAACCCCAATCCGCGCAACATCGGACGTCTCGCTATTGCGATCGGCGTAGGTATCATTGCAGGAGGACTCCTTTTCTATTTGTTCCCTTATTTCGGTATTGCGCCAAAAATAGGGCTCGTGATCACGGGCGCCGGCGCTTTTATATTTTTAATCATTTGGCGACGTATTTTTTATAATATATTTTCTTCGTTTTTCAGTCGTGCCATAGTATTGGTCGGAGAGAGCCCTGAACTTGCGCATCTTGCGCGCGAAATACAAGAAAACCCACATTTGGGACGGGTCATCGCACAGATCAAAGAAGACGCGCTCGAAAAAGATCCGAAACAAATAACAAAAAAAGTAGATCTCATAATCGCCGAGGTGCACGCATCACAAAAATTAGTCACCGTGGCACAAATACTCGGTTCGAACGTCATGACGCTCATCGATGCGTATCAGGAATTTCTCGGAAAAATTCCAGTAGCCCTGATGACCGAAGAACACGCGCTCGCCATCGCAAGCCATCGTGAAAGTTATGGATACTGGCTGATCAGAAGGCTGGCAGAAAATGTGATTGCGGGTCTTGTCCTCTTGATCACATCCCCGTTCTTACTGCTCGCAGCGATCGCAAAGAAAATCGAAGATGGCGGACAGATCATACTTCGTCCGCATATGCGTGTCGGGAAAAACGGGAAGTCATTCCACTTCTTAAAAATGCGCTCAATGATCATAAACGCTGAAGAGCGCGGTGTCGTCTGGGCAGAAAAACGCGATCTTCGAATTACAAAAATTGGCCACATCATCCGAATACTCCACCTTGACGAAATACCGCAGATGGTGAACATCTTAAAAGGTGAGATGGCGCTTGTCGGTCCACGACCAGAACGACCAGAATTTGTGGAGAAACTCGAAAAAGAGATCCCGTACTACTTTTTGCGCCATACGATCAAACCAGGATTTACTGGATGGGCACAGATCAAATTTCGCTATGCGCGATCAGTTGATGATTCTCGTCAAAAATTCGAGTACGATCTCTATTACATCGCGAACCGGAATATATTGCTTGATCTCGGTATCATTCTAAAGACGATCCAGATCATTTTTACGCATTAGACCAACGGAATGGAAAAAATCAAGAACTTTCTCTTTAAGAATACGAACACACGACAGACATTTGCAAAAAATACGTTCTGGCTTTTCTTTGGCGATATTATCGGACGTATCCTCAAGCTCATCGTCGTCGTGTTCGCCACCCGGACGCTCGGCGTCGAAGGATGGGGTATATTTTCATATGCACTCGCATTTGTTTCGCTGTTCTTCGTCTTTGGAGATATCGGAATCAACACATTCATCACAAGAGAGCTGTCCAACAACAACACCGATCGATATCAGTATCTTTCAGCTTCACTTTTTTTTAAGCTCGTTCTCTTAACAGCCTCTCTTATTGTCGCAGTACTTTGTGTCCCCTATTTCGGAACCATCGCGCTCGAAATGAAATTGGTCATCGTACTATCACTTCTTGCTTTTTCGGATTCGCTCCGTGAATTTGTTTTTTCAGTGAATCGATCATTTGAAAAGATGGAACGCGAAGCATTCTCAAAGATCTTGATGAACAGCATCATAACTGTTTTGGGAATAGCACTCCTCATCAAGAAAGCTGATCCGCTTTCACTTGCAATCGCATATGCCATCGGAAGCATTATCGCGAATGTGTTCATGCTCTCTACGCTTCGGAAAGAATTGGCGAAGATTAACTGGAAATTTTCAAAAAAAACATTCAAGGTCATCTTTAATTTTACACTGCCTTTTATTGCGCTCAGTCTTTCGGCAATACTTTTCAGTATCGACAGCATCATGCTCGGACAGATGCAAGGAGCGGTCGCAGTTGGTCTCTACGCAGCAGGACAACGGCTCGTGCAATTTTTAGCGATCATTCCGGTCTTCATCGGGATCTCAATATTTCCAATCATGTCGAAGAACGAATCGGATGTCGAGGCATCAACACGCATCTTTGAAAAAATTATGCTCTTGGTCATCATGATCGGGCTACCGATCGCACTCGGCGGATTCATTTTTAGCGCGAAAATCATGTTACTGATCTTTGGATCGGCATATCAGACAGGTGGCCCTGTTCTCGGTGTGCTCATGGTCTCTGTATTGGCCGTCTTTCCCAACATCATCTTGACCAACATCATCTACACGAAGAATCTACAAAAGAGATTCATCGTCGCGACGATCATCGGTGTGGTGTTCAATATCCTACTTAATCTCTATCTTATTCCGAGATACGGTGCCGTCGGAGCAGCGCTTGCTACTGTAGCTGCCCAGCTCATCATCCTCGGTATCAGCTGGCATCGGCTTAAACAGTTCTTTACATTCAGCATTATCCCAAAACTCGGCAAGGTATTTATTGCAAACACGATCATGGCAATCATGATCATACTATGCGAACAATTTGGAATATATTTCCTATACACAATTCTTATCGCCATAATTTCCTATATCGCGACACTTCGAACACTACGCGATCCGCTCTTTATGGAAATGCTCGCGATCATTAGATGATGCGATCAGTACGTCTTGTATAATTGAAAGATCTTATTCTTGAACGAGCGAGGAAGAAAATTGAAAAAAGTGTACGCAAAGAGACGCGCATACGCGATACACATACTCGTGAAATAATTAGGGTATGCTTTTTTGAATTTTCGTATGAGTTCGATCGAACGGCGGAATTGATCTCGTTTATTCTTTGCACTCAAAGAATCTGGATGCATCGTGAAAGAGACCGCATACGATGAGATGTTGTGGATCTTCCCAACACTTCCCAACCTGAGCCAGAGATCATAATCTTCAATATGGAGCGCTGTTTTTTCTAGAGAATATCCACCGACTTCTTGTGCTTCTGTCCTGCGATAGAGGACCGAGGAATGAACGAAACAATTTTTTCTGAGCATTTGTTTCCGTATGAGAGTGTCATCTTTTGGTAAAAGATATTTCGTCAATTCTTTTGCTTCTGCATCAACGACGATCGCACCCGTCCCGACCAAAACATGATCATGATGGTCATCCAAGAACTGTACCTGCTCCGCAAGTTTCAGAGTATCGGTCCACGCATCATCGTCGTCGATCCGCGCGATGTACATACCACGCGCGATCGAAAGACCCTTGTTGAGCGATTTTTGTATACCGAGGTTCCCTTCGTTCGAGACAAGTATGATCCTCGGGTCATCCTTGGCGAGAACATCGACTGCTTGTCTTCTTTCGTGAATGAGCCCATCATCAACAATAATGAGCTCCCAATCAGAAAAGGACTGTGTCGTGACGCTCCGTATCGCACGCATGAGATAAGGCGGGTTTTTATACGTCGGCAATAAAATACTTATAATTGGCATACTATATATAGGTGTAAAGCTTTACAATTGTAACACGAAACTATAGTATCTGTAGGTATGAGACTCTTGAGTATCTGTATACCAACATATGAAATGCGAGGTTTTGGGAAGGAATTCTTGAAACAGAGCTTGGATATTCTTGCTCGTCAAACATTCAAGGATTTTGATGTCGTTATATCCGACCATTCAAAAGATGACGTCATCAAAGAGCTTTGTGATACCTACAACGATAGTTTGGATATCAAATATTTCAAACACATCGGAATGACGGGAAATTCTGCTAATACCAACAACGCGATCAAACACGCAACCGGAAAATTGATCAAGATACTTTTTCAAGACGATTTTTTGTATTCCGAAAGATCGCTTGAGGAGATCGTGAGTGCTTTTGATATGGAAAAGGACAACTGGCTCGTCACTGCATGCGAACACACAGCAGATGGCGTCAATTTTTACAGACCGTTCTATCCGAAATACAATCAAAAAATACACCTGGAAAAAAATACGATCAGTTCCCCTTCAGTGCTCACGATACGGAACGAAGACCCGCTCCTCTTTGATGAAAATCTGAAGTGGCTCATGGATTGTGATTATTACAAGCGATGCTACGACCGATATGGCGAGCCGAAGATCCTAAACACGATCAATGTCGTCAACCGACTTGGCATCCACCAGATAACACATCAGGACAAAAAACAAACCGGGCAGATAAACGATGCGGTAAAAAAACAGGAATACCAGTACGTGCTCAAAAAGTTTAATGAGAATAAATTATTCTGGAATACCGAATACATTATCAAAGAATTTCTAAAGAAAACGCTTCCATGGCTCAAAAGATCCTAGTTACCGGCGTCGCAGGACTGCTCGGCTCACATTTTTCTACCTATCTCCTTGATAAGGGATACACCGTCTTTGGTATTGATAATTTATCAGGCGGATATCTGGATTATGTAGACAAACGATTGATCAAAGATAAACAGTTCTACAAAATAGATCTCATCGATCAGAAAGCTCTCGAAAAAATATTTAAAAAGTGTAAGCCCGATTACGTCTATCACTTTGCCGCATACGCCGCTGAAGGTCTTTCGCCGTTCATCCGTAATTTCAACTACACCAATAATCTGCTCTGCTCGGTAAATGTCATCAACAACTGCATCAAATATGACGTACAGAAAATCATATTCACTTCCTCGATGGCTGTTTACGGTCACGGAAAGCCTCCATTCAAAGAAAGCCAGGTTCCGCTACCAGTCGATCCATACGGCATCGCAAAATACACCGTTGAGATGGATCTCAAGCAAGCATACGATCAGTTCGGCCTGAAATACAGCATCGTCAGACCGCATAATGTGATCGGCATACAGCAGAATATTTGGGATAAATATCGGAATGTGATCGGCATCTGGATCAAAAAAACATTAGCGGGAGAAAATATAGGTATCTTCGGTGATGGTACACAGAAGCGAGCTTTTTCTGATATTCAATTCTGTATGGAACCGTTCGAAAAACTCATGCACACGGCGGACTGTGATACTTTCAATATCGGGGCCGACACCGAATATGAGATAGGAAAGATCGCATCGCTTGTCCGAAAGATCGCCCAAGAGTTCGGATACGATCCAAAAATAGAACATCTTGAGAGTAGACATGAAGTAAAAGATGCATATTGTCATCACGCGAAAGCAAAAAAAATACTCGGCTTCAAGGACCATACCGACATCGAGACGACGATACGAGAGATGTTTGTATGGGCAAAGAAGCAACCCGTACGAAAATCTAAAAATATGCAGTACGAAGTATCCAAGAACGTCTACAGTTTTTGGAAGTAGAAAAATCATCTATATAAAATGATCGTAACCGAATTTTACAAAGGACAAGGACTAGGAAATCAGCTCGCCTGTTATATCGCAACAAGAGTCATTGCGATGGATCGTGGATACGCGTTCGGCATCAAGTCGCCCCAAAATTTCAAAGGAGGTGATTTTTTCAATCTAGATTTTGGGGAGACCGTCATCGGTGGTGATGGTCCTGAAGGCGGACCACCGACCGTCTTGCCTGATGGAATATTTCATTATTATGCCGAAAAAAAGATCGTGCATCCTCTTTCAGGTGCCGACATCAGAACGCACGATAAAGGTCTGACCGCTGTTTCTGATAATACCAAGATCGACGGACTCATGCAGGACGAACAATATATTGTGCATCGAAAAGATGAGATCCGAAAGTGGCTCGCTATCAAAAAAGAATACGAGTGTTCTGATTATGCCGATGATAATACGTGTGTCATTAATTTTCGTGGCGGTGAATACGCGCGCGCAAAAGATTTCTTTTTGGATAAAAAATATTGGCACGATGCGGTGACAGAAATGCTCTCTATCAACAAGAACTTCAGATTTATTGTCATCACGGACGATGTCTTCACAGCAAAAAAATTCTTTCCAAGATATGACGTCTTTCATTTCAGTATCGCGAAAGATTACATTATCATAAAAAACGCGCATTATCTCATACTTTCTAACTCAAGCTTCGCATGGTTTCCTGCATGGCTCAATGAAAATCTCAAGTTCTGTATCGCGCCAAAATACTGGGGCCGACATAACATTTCTGATGGTTATTGGAGTTTGGGATATAATATTACGAGTGGCTGGCATTACTTGGACAGAAAAGGAGTGCTCTCTGATTATGCGACATGCTGTAAAGAACTAAATATATATATGAAGGCGCATAAAGATATTTACTCAGGTAGCACGAAGAATACCCCCGCGACAGAGCGGAAAGGACTGCGCGAATTTTTAAAAGACCATACTCCGATCAAGATCAAAAATATAGCGAAATCAGTAATCAACGAGACGAAAGACATCACGAACAAACTACGACAGCCATTCGATCATATCGCTGAAAAAAAGAGAGAGCGGATGTGGCTTTCAAAAGTAGAACGCGCGGAATACCGCAAAAAAATAAAAGTATATGATGCGTTCAATTTTTTTAACGAACTTGAAACGCTTGAGATCCGCCTGAACGTGCTCGACCCGTACGTTGACTACTTCGTGCTCGTTGAATCGACACTCACCCACTCGGGAATGCCGAAGGAGCTGTTCTATGAAAAAAACAAGCACCTGTTCAAAAAATTCGAACACAAAATCATCCATTATGTGATCAATCGACCACTCAAGGATTTCAATGACCTCCATGTACGTCTTGCTGATCCAAAAACATCCGAACTAGAGAGAGCAGCACTCACCTACGCGCTGGCGTCTGATAATATTCCCCCGGGCGACGATCATTATTTGCGAGATTTTTATGAAAAAGAATGCGTCAAAAAACCGCTCGCCGGACTTTCTGATGATGATTTTTGCTTTGTGTCTGACTTGGACGAGATCTGGAATCCTGAAGCAAGTATTGATTATTCAAAAGATGACGTCTATAAATTCAAGCAAGACGCATATGTGTATTATTTAAATAATCGTTCAAATGAGGATTGGGCTGGTTGGACCGGTACCATTGGGACAAAATACAAGAATATCAAGGATGCTTGCCTCAATCATCTGCGGACAGATGGAAAAACAAAATACACGGTTGTTCGGAACGGTGGTTGGCATTTTACGTTCCAAGGGGGTGCAGAGCGGATCAAAGACAAGATCGAGTCGTACAGTTATCATGAGATCAATACTGACGATACTAAATCAAAAATAGCAGATGTCTTGTCTAGGAACAAAGATATCAAAGGGCGACGTATCAGATTTTGGACAGACGAAACAAGATTGCCTAAATACCTGATTGAAAATAGAGAAAAATACAAAGCATTATTTAAACAATCAGAACATGTCAACGATTAAAAAAATACGGAATAGACTGTTACGAATATTGCCGAGCGATGCCATCACATTCATCAGAAAGATCAAACGGCTCGGAATGGAGCATCACGGCAATCCAGAGATTCCAAAAGAAGAACTGCGAATCTTTACGTTACTTAAAGATCGTCTTTCGGTCGTCTTTGATGTAGGAGCACGCGAAGATCTCGTATTTTACACAATACATCCCGATTGTTCATATCACCTCTTTGAACCGAACATCAGAGCGATCGCGTCACTCAAAAAACAGATGGCACTTTTTCCGAAACACGATATCATTTTGAACGAATTCGGCCTGTCTGACAAAGACGAGGACAATTGTGTGTATTATGAAGAGAGTCAGTCATTTGTCGTCAACCCGAATCACAAAGGAAAAGATACGGGGATCCGATATTCCCTCAGGAGACTCGACGAATATGTTTCGAGCAACAACATAGAAAAAATAGATTTCTTGAAGATCGACGCTGAGGGATTCGACTACAAGATAATTCTAGGAGGGATAGAAACAGTCAGAACAAAAGTTTCTTTTCTCCAATTTGAGTATTGGGATGGTGTGAAAAAATTCAAAGAGATACTCGATACCACATTCGATCTATATCTGATCATGGAACAAGGACTGCTCGAGACCATCAGGGACGAAGAACGGCTCTTAACAGCGGACCAGAAACAAAAAAATTACAGAACATCGCTCATACCGCTCGATGATGGAGTGGTCGATCTGATCGATCGCGTATTCGTACCGATCGGTTGGAATGGAAATATTTTGTGCATTAAAAAAGGTACAGCAGGCACCGAAAGGCTCATATTCGATATTGCGTGAACTATCTCCGGATTGAAAGCGCCATGATCGCCCAAAACGCGTACATGGAAAGGCTATCATCAAATAAGATAGCGACCGCAAGTGTCGTAAGGATCCCTAGTATTGCGACCGTCTGAACATTAAAGTTTAATCGCATCTTTAAAACACTATTCTTGAATGCAAAAAATAAAATATAAAGAAAACTGCCGAGCCCTAGAAGCCCGCCCCAAAGCCAAATCTGAAGATAGGTGCTGTGCGGACCAGAACTTAAGTATCCCCCATTGATATTGGGGATATATGAATCCATGTGCGTATTCGGACCAAAACCGAGCGGATTCACAATCATCTTCTTTATATAAAATGGCCAGATGAGCAGGCGGGTCTCAGCAGGAGGCGTCTCAAATGTATCTGTATGAACTGCAGGATTTTTTTTATTCGCAAAAGATTCTCGCAGTATCGTTGAGAGAGATTTTTCGTTCAAATGAGAAAGGTCAAATGGTGTGTTATCAAGATTGAGCGACCGATAGAGCACTGATTGCTTGCCTTGATAAGGGGTCATAATGAAACCGAGAAGCACAATACAAAAAAGTATCATGCCGC
>CALRFE010000013.1 GCA_943356425.1 Candidatus Nomurabacteria bacterium | reverse complement strand
GCACAATAACGCCCAGAACGCGATGATCCGGATAGTGTTTTTTCAAATAGGTTTGTTGGAGTGGCCGCAGTGCTTCTGTCGATGCGGTATTGCACGCAACGATGATGAGCTCGCAGTTTTTTTTGAAAAGAAAATCAATGCCGTTTTTTAGAAATCGATAAATAGTTTTTGCGCTCTTCTCGCCATAGGGGAGATGTTTCGTGTCGCCGAGATATACGTAGTCATATTCCGGTAGCGCCTGCACGATACTTCGCATGGTAAAAAGACCGCCAAGTCCCGAATCAAAAATACCGATCGTACCTTTTTGTTTCATTGTTGTTACTGTACCACGGCCATCACTTCATATAAATTGACATTTCTAAAATTTAATGTACAATAAGAAAAAAACAAAATCATGGCTACAATAAAAAACTTTCTACCGCGACCAGTGCACAATGCATTGTGCGAGCAGTACGGACTTTTCTATGCAATGTCTAAGTTCAAGCCCAAAACGGCACAGGGCGAACGCCTTGTTGGCACTGAACAGAGAATTAAACTTTTTTTCAAAAAGTATTGGGTGCTTGCGAGTATCAAAGAGGGGAGTGGTCGTCCACTACCGACAATGATGCGATTGCTCACTGAAGCAATTTCGATATCCTCTTTGGGATACGGGGACACATTACGGAGCTTACGGAAACATCTTTTTGAACTCAATCAACTGTTAGCGGAAAATGTTCCTGATTTTACAAGAGATGCGCTCATTGAATGGAAAGTAAAAGTTGATACGAAGCTATTTATGATTCTTGAATACAAAAACTTAGTTCCGCACAACAATACCCTAATTGTTCCAAGTTGAAAATTTTTTGGAAATAAAAAAATCCCGAATCAATTTATTGATTCGGGATTTTTATTTTAGAAAAGAAAATCACTATCAGTTGAAAATAAGTCGCTGTGCAGCGCCATTCTGGAATTGTATACCGTATTTTTCAGTATTTTCATACACGATAACTCCATTAACCATAGTCATTTGTATTTCGCTTCTGAATTTCTGTCCTTCAAGGGGACTCCATCCGCATTTATATAAAATATTCTCCGGGCTTACTGTCCACTCTCTGTAGTATTGACCTCCTTTCAAGAACACCAGGTCTGCGAAATTGCCTTCGGCAATTTCGCCCCGTCCCTCGATTCCAAACACCACAGCCGGATTGTATGCCGCCTTTTCTGCAATTTCTTCGAGTGTAATCAGGTCATTCAAGTACATCTCAAAAAGCATGTAGAGCATGTGTTGTACGAGCGGTGCACCGGAAGGACATGAAGTGTACGGAAGCGCTTTTTCTTCCTTTGTGTGCGGCGCATGGTCGGTCGCAATGACATCAAAATATCCTTCCTTGAGTGCTTGGTGAAGCGCATTGCGATGCTTCACATCTTTCACTGCGGGATTCCATTTGATTTTCGAACCAAGCAGTTCGTAATCTTTGGAGGTAAACCACAAATGATGGAGACACACTTCAGCGGTAATGCGTTTTTTAAGAAGCGGAGTCGTGTTGTCGAGCAATTTGATTTCATCTGCAGTGCTGATGTGATACAAATGCAATCTCGTGTTATGTTTTTTTGCCAGTTCTACTGCGAGCGAACTGCTTTTGAAACATGCCTTCGCGTTTCTGATTGCCGGATGAAATTTCATCGGAATATCGTCACCGTACTTTTCTTTGTAGCTTGCCAAATTATTTCTAATTGTTTCCTCGTCCTCACAATGTGTGATGATGAGCTTATCGAGTCCGAATATCTTTTCAAGCACTTCACGGTTATCTACTAGCATATTGCCCGTGGACGATCCCATAAATACTTTAATACCCGCGAATAATTTGCGGTCTTGTTCGACAGCGCGTGCGAGCTCGTTGTAGTTGTCATTTGAAGCGCCCAGATTGAATCCGAAATTTGCAAATGAAGTCCGTCGCGCTATGGCAATTTTTTCTTCTAAAAGTTCCATAGTGAGCGTTGGTGGTTTTGTGTTCGGCTGTTCAATGAATGATGTCACACCACCAGCAACTGCTGCGCGCGACTCACTCAAAATAGTTGCCTTTTCCGTTAAACCGGGTTCACGAAAATGGTCTTGGTCGTCAATGAGTCCGGGGAACACATAACTCCCTTGTCCATCGATTATTCCCATCTTGCCTCGGGGCGTGATAGTGCCCGCGATTTTTACAATACGGTCCCCGTCAATGAGGATGTCTCGTGGAAAGATGCCTTTTCGGGTCACTATTCGCACATTGGTAACGAGTGTTTTCTTCATAAGATTTATTTTGTGAGTGAATTTGTTTTCATCACCATACCACGCGTTTGTTTAAATAACAAGAAGTCCAGAAATCGTAAACGATTTCTGGACTTCTAATTTATTTCTTACTTCCTAAAATGTTACTTTAGGAAAAATTCTATTGCCACATTTGATGACTTTTCGTAAGTTCCACGGTGCGATCATGGTGATCGAACCCGGGGAAATACCGTCTGCTCCTGCGGCTCTTGCTGCATACACATCATCCGTGTCTAAAATACCACCCCCAAAAATTAAAGGTTTCGTCACCTTCTGACGACGAAGCTCCCGAAAATATCTTTCCACTTTTGGAAAAAGGTATGCACCAGAAACACCTCCCTTGCCGGGAACCTTGAAGTAGGGTTGAAATTTCTCAAGCGGAGAAATATCACTGCCGAAGTATTTTATTTTTTCTTCCGATGTCAGCGAATCAAATGGAACGGTGTTTGAAATAAACGCGCCATCAGTTACATTGATTATTTTTATCATTGCATCGATCGGCGTCAAAAAGTTCCCTTTGATGGTTATCGGAATTCCCAGTTTGCGCAATTCCTTGATCCAATAGAAAACTTCTTCCAAATATGCATCAAGTTCATCTCCAGTATTCGGGCATGAAATATTTATCTGTAGTATCGGGTTGCCGACGAATTCCGGAAGATTTTTTTCAAGGATTGCTCGTATTGCGATTATTTCGTTGATACGATCGATCGGAGCTTTCCCGACGGGCATGATCGAGATGATAAAATTACCCTCGATATTTTGTAAGCCCTTTTTGTTGAGCAGAGGGACCAATCCGATGCATGAGAGCGCAACATTATTGAGTCCGCTTTTTCGGATCATGTCCACATGGATGCATTTCGGATTAAATTCGCGCGGAGTGACTCCATCATCTTGTAATTCCATATTTCCATCTCTCCATGTAAGTACAATGGTTTTCGTGATGAGGACCATGCCTTTATGAGAAAAAACAACGGGCAATATCGGTATTTCGAAAGAGACCATGACAAGCTCGTAGAGCGTTTTCCAGAAAAAAATATCAGTTCTTTTCTTCAGCCAATTTTGGATCAAAGTGCTTTGTCGTAAGATGCGGAATAATGGTACCCAAAGCGGTGTGAACAGAAGTCCCCAAAACAAGAGTGTGTGGTAGGGGTATCCCTCGCCATGAAAGTTCAAAATGCCAGATGCTCCGAAAACAGGGTTGAAAGTAGTATTTTTGTTTTTCATTTTCAAATAGTTTTTTCTCTTTATCGCATAGATCGGCCCTTTTAACAAGCTTTGGAAATAAAAGAGGGAATGAGTGCCATACTTTACAAAACCAAACAGTTGTGTTATTGTTTCTAAAAATTCAATCACATGGAAGAAAAAAGTATGCGAGATCTCATTGATTCGGTAAATTCAAGAATAGAAGAATTAAAGTTACAAGTTTGCTCAAGTATGGATGGAGCGATCAGGGACACAAAAATTCCCATGGCGCTCTATTTAGAAAATCGCCAAAAAGAACGCGGAGCAAAGATTTCAGAAGCTGACAAGAATTTTTTTGAATTATTTTTGAACCACGGAACAGATTGCTCAAAAATCCCGAAGCTTATTTTTGGGAAAAAGGATCCTATTGGCATCAAATTTAGAACAATAGCTCCTGCTATGTGTTTCGAAATTTGTTACGAAACACTGCGATGTTTATATGATGATCCTAAAGTTAAACCAAGATTGTATTGGGGGCTCGTAGATGGTTGGTCGCAGAAAAGACTTTTTCGTTGGTGGTTAGGGGAAAAACAGTACAAACAAACTTTCTTTCACGCATTTATTATTGGCCACGACGAAAATGGGGTTGAGTATCTGTTCGATCCTTATCTTATGCGCTATGAGCATTGTGCCCGTGAGCCCATTACCGGGTATTATGGCGTACCGTTACCAAAAGACTGGTTGGACGATCTTGTAATGCACTCAACTGATGTTAAAGTCTGGAGAGATAAATTTTATCACTTCATGAAAGGCAAGATCTTCGATTTTCGCCCCGAGCTCGATCGCTTGATTGAAAGCATAAAACAGGATCCGATGATAACCGTTCGCTCCTGAAAAAATTCTTTAAAGATTAAAACAAAAAGCCGATTGAAAATTTTCAATCGGCTTTTTTATATGTTCCGAGCGAACCTTTGACAGATAAACTCGATAATGGTATTGTCAGGAAAATCAAATTGAACTAAACAAATTTTTTCACAAACAAAAAACAAAAATTATGAACAGAAATTTCATGCAACTCTTGAAAGCGATGTGGGCTCAAGACAAATTCGGAGGCGTCGGGCTTGATCCTGATGTCACAAAAATTCCAAAGTGTATCAGAGATGTACTTTGGGAACCCGGAAAATACACAGTAGGTGATTGGATTCTCACCTTCAATAAGAGAATTATTGATACCACCCATGATATTGCTTGTATGTACAAGCCCAACTATGCTTTTTACGAAGCACATGGAAACATTGGGCTTAACGCGCTCAGAGAAACTATCAAATACATCAATAAAATTGCGCCGGAAGTGCCGGTAATCCTTGATTACAAAAGAGCTGACATCGGCAATACGAATATTGGTTCTGTACAAGCTGGCTTCGATGATTTTGGAGCAGATGCAGTTACGGTTAATCCTTATTTCGGAAGAGAAGCGTTGCAACCATTTTTAGACCGAAGAGACAAAGGAATAATAATTCTTTGTCGTACTTCAAATCCGGGGGCAGGAGAATTTCAGGATTTACCAGTGATTGTTGATTTTGATTTGAAAGAAACAAAACCGGTGTATCAAATTGTTGCAGAAAAAGTTTCCGATTATTGGAATCAAAACGGGAATTGCCTGCTTGTTGTAGGTGCGACCGCTCCTGAAGAATTGAAAAAAGTTCGCAATGCGGTAGGGGATATGCCAATTCTGATTCCAGGTATTGGAAAACAGGGAGGTGATCTCGCTCTTGCACTTGAAGCGGGACTCGATTCAAATATGGAAGGAGTGATCATTAATTCTTCGCGTGAAATTCTGTATGCTTCAGACAAAGATGATTACGCCGAAGCTGCTCGCGCCAAGCTTTTGGAATTACATGAAGCGATCCGGAAATTCCGTGTTGATGCTCGAGCCAGTGCATAAATAATTTTTTCAAACTAAAACAAAAAAGCCGAACTGAAATTTCAGTTCGGCTTTTTTAATTTAAAATTTCATAAAACTATTTTACCTCATCTGAAGCTCCTTGTTTTTTGGTGAAAGTGGTCTCACCGTGTTCGTCGCTCCAAGTAATCGGATCTTCGCGCCAAGTCTTTAGAATTTCCAACATGTCAGGCTGTATGTATTCCGCAGCAACTGCTTCTTCAAGCAATTCGTTATAGTCAAGTAAGCTATGGACCGTTACGCCTGCCTTCTCTGCTTTTTCTGCCGCGACCGGGAATTTATAACTGAAAATAGTTATGATATCAGTTATTGTTGCTCCTAATGCACGAGCTTGTACTGCTTCATCCAGACTGCTTCCACCTGTTGAAATTAAATCCTCAATTCCCACAAGTCTGAGTCCGGCAATGGATACTTCTTTCATTGGTACATCGTTCATTCCTCTTCCAATGCTGTCTTCTGAAAGTTCAGAAAGGAATTCCATGTTTTCAACCGTTTTATTTACACCGTACATTCCGCTATCGACATAATATATCTTTTGTCCTTGTTGATAAGCACCTTCAACTTTATTTTTTAATCCATGCGTCTTTGTTTCCGGACGAACATAAATAAAACCTTTATTGAAGTGATGTGCGATTCGTACGCCTAAGGGAATTCCAAAAGGCGAGTCTGATGCCACTAAATCATATTCGCTCGGATTTTCATTTACAACAAGTTCTTTGTTGTAAGGGAAAGTGTATACTTCTCCTTCGTCGCTGATCATGAAAACAGGTTTTCCAAGAATGTCTCCTAAGAGTACTCCCCAGGCAATACCTGCTGATTTGGTCAGTAAAATGCCATCAAAAGCCAATTTCTCTTCTCCAACTTTTTCTTCCATCGCTTTCACGATGAGATTTCGATTTTCAGGATAGCTGAGATGTAGACGATTATCATTATAAATTGGGGTTTTCCAACCTTTTGCCCAAGTGAACAAATTGATTACGGCAAGATTAATTGAGAGTTTAATTGCCTTTATTGCGAGCGCAGCGCGTGCAATTTTTGAGGATGATTTCTGCTCTGTCATTGGTAGTTTGTTTTATGATTTGTGAAAAAATTTTCCTCTTTGTACCATTTCAGAGCAGGGAAGTCAAAGACCCTTTATAAAATTTGACATTCTATACCTATTTGCTACTATATCTGGACTAGCTCGATTTGGGGCTATTTTAATTGTATAACCGAAATTAATGACACGATCACTCAAAAAAGGTCCATATGTTGACGAACGACTCTTGAAAAAGATCGTCGGAAAGGAGCCGCTCAAAACGCCTATGATCAAGACGTGGGCGCGTGCCTGCCAAATTGCCCCAGAAATGGTCGGCTTTACTTTTGGCGTCCACAATGGAAAGGTCCATGTTGAAGTTCTTGTGACGGAAGACATGGTTGGTCACCGTTTGGGTGAATTTTCATTGACGCGTAAGTTTACCAAGCACGGCGGTAAGATGCAGAAAGAGATCGAACAGAAAAAGAAAGAAGCCGAAATCGCATCAGCTCAAGCAGCTAAAAGTGCAACCACGGACGCGAAGAAGAAATAAGAACTAGTAAGTAGAAAATAGTAAGTAGAAAATAGAAAATACGGACAACAAATTCATCTTTTCTCTCTTCTCTTAAATCTTTAATCTAAATCACATGAAAGCCAGCCTCAAAAATTACAGACAGTCACCTCGAAAAGTTCGCCTCGTTGCGGACCTTATTAAAGGCAAATCAGTAGAAGCTGCAGACCAAGAACTTTCATTTTTAGTAAAGCGTGCAGCGCTTCCATTCCAGAAACTCCTCGCATCTGCTGTTGCAAATGCTCGTCAGAACTTTGGCGTTGAAAAAGATAATCTTATCGTTTCTGATGTTCGTGTTGATAAAGGTGTTGTTTTGAAGCGTTTTATGCCACGCGCTATGGGCCGTGCATCTCGCATCAACAAGCGTTCAAGCCACGTCCTTTTGGTCCTTTCAGAGAAAGGCACAAAAAAATCCGAAACACGAAATCCGAAATCCGAAACAAAGGCTAAAACAGAGAAGGCTCCAAAATCAAAGTCAACCGTTACAAAAGCAAAGAAGCCAGCAAAAAAGCTAGAAACTAAAAACTAACACCTAAAAACTAATGTCTAAAATCGTCCATCCATACGCACATAGATTGGTTATCCTCCGAGATTGGAAGTCTCGCTGGTTCGCTACGGAACAAAAATACAAAGACTTCTTGAAGAGCGATGTTCTTATTCGCGAGTTTCTTGAAAAGAAACTTCGCGGTTTTTATGTTTCTTCGATCGAAGTTGAACGTGGACAGAAAACTACTCGTCTCATTTTGAAGACTTCACGTCCAGGTATGCTCATTGGCCGTTCAGGTGAAGGTACGATCAAACTCAAGAACGACATCATGAAATTCATCAGCAAGAAAGGATTGAAGATGGCAGATGAGCTCAAGATCGATATCGTTGAAATCCCGAACCCAGATGCAGATGCGCACATCATTGCATTCATGGTCGCTGAAGGTCTTGAAAAGCGTATGACCTACCGCCGTGTTTTGAAACAGCTCGTTGAAAAAGTCATGGCAGTTCGTGGTGTTGAAGGGGTCCGTATCGTTATTGGCGGACGTCTCGGTGGTGCAGAAATCGCTCGTACTGAAGAGCTCAAGAAAGGTTCTATTCCGCTCCAAACATTCCGTGCTGATATCGACTTTGCTCGTGAAAAAGCGCATCTTCCATACGGTGATATCGGTATCAAAGTTTGGATCTACCGCGGACAAATTTTTGAAGAAAAGAAATAACCATTTGAATATTCCTAACAACTAAAAACTATAAACTTAAAACTAATCCTATGTTACTCCCTAAAAAAGTAAAACATCGAAAATGGCAGAGCCAACGCCTCAATCCAAAACGTATCACTCCTGATACGCGCGGGCTTTCGCTTTCATTTGGATCATTTGGGCTCAAATCAGAGTCTGCATTTCGACTTACTTCAAACCAGATCGAATCAGCTCGTAAGGCAATGACCCGTGCACTCGGTAAGACCGGTAAAGTCTGGATCCGTGTTTTTCCTGATCGGCCATATACCTCAAAGCCACCAGAAGTCGGTATGGGAAAGGGAAAGGGAGATCCGCAAGGATATTGTTTCCAAGTTCTTCCTGGACGCGTTATTTTTGAAGTGGATGGTGCCGAAGAGCCGATCGCTCGTGAAGCGCTCCGCAAAGCAGGAACGAAACTCCCGCTTAAAACTAGAATAATCAGCCGTTAATATTTTTTATATGACAAAGAAAATCGCCGAAATGAATACTGATGAGCTCAAAGTTGAATTGCTCAAGTTGCGTGAAGAACTTCGCACAAAGCGTTTTGGAGTGGTTGCAAAACCATCAAAGAATGTCCGCGAAGCTCGCAATACACGTGTCGCGATCGCGCAAATTTTAACGAAACTTAACAGCGCTAAGAACGCATAACACATATGAAAGAAACAGCAGAAAAAAAGAATAGTAAAGTCCTTCGTGGTGTTGTCACTTCTGACAAAATGACCAATACGGTCGTTGTCAAAGTGGATCGTTTTGTTAAGCACCCAAAATACAAGAAGCACGTCAAAATTTCAAAAAAATACAAGGCACATGATGAAAGCGGAAAAAAGGTAGGGGATATTGTTGAAATCGTCGAAACCCGCCCAATATCAAAAGATAAGCACTTTAAAGTTGTTGCGTAGTATTTCTACTAACTATTTACTACTAACTACTTACTAATTTATATGATACAAGATGGATCAGTTGTAAAAATCACAGATAACGCCGGCGGTAAAGTCGGCAAGGTCTTCAAAGTACTCGGTGCTGCACATCGCCGCTATGCTTCGATCGGCGACCTCGTGATCATCTCAGTCAAAGTTGCAGAACCTCGTAAAGGTGTCAAAAAGAAAGATGTTCACCAGGCGGTTGTTGTTCGTCAACGCAATGCATTCCGTCGCAAAGATGGTTCGTACATCCGTTTTGATGACAACGCGGTGGTCATTTTAGAAAAAGGAAAGAAAGATCCAAAAGCAGGACGCGTATTCGGTCCAATTCCACGCGAACTCGCAGAACGAGGATTTCAGAAAATTGTTTCATTAGCACCGGAAGTTTTATAAATACAGTAAGTAGATAGTAGAAAATAGTAAATAGGAATTACAAAAATTACGAACTTCACACTACTTACTACTAACTATTTTCTACTAACTAAACCCCAATGATTAAAAAAGGAGACAATGTAATAATTACCGCAGGTAAAGATAAAGGCAAGAAGGGCAAAGTTGTCCGTGTATTTCCTGATAGAAATCGCGTATTGGTTGAAGGGTTGAACTCATTCAAGAAGCATCAGCGCGCACGTTCTGGCGGTGGCAAAGGCCAAGTCGTCGACGTGACCCATCCGATGCATGCTTCGAATATGCAAGTTGTTGATCCGAAGACCGGCAAAGCGACCCGAATCGGCGCTAAAAAAGTCGGTGATAAGAAAGTCCGCATTGCACGAAAAAGCGGACAAGAGATATAAATAACACAGTCGAATAGAAAATAGTCGGATAGAAAATAGAAATTACAAACACAATTAATTCCACACTATTTACTACTAACTATTTTCTATTTACTAAACCCTTATGATTACCGTAAAACAAAAAGAAGAAAAAGCATTTGCTGATTTGAAAGGCAAATTTGGATACAAGAACAAGATGGCTGCTCCGCACATCGTGAAGGTCGTTGTTACGACTGGAACTGGTAGTGGTATCAAGCGCGATAAAAATCGTAATGATTTTATTGTTGGCCGCCTCGGCAAGATCGCTGGGCAAAAAGCTGGTCTTCGTCCTGCAAAGAAATCGATCGCGAGTTTCAAAGTCCGCCAAGGCGATCCGATCGGTGTCATGGCAACGCTCCGCGGTGCACGCATGTACAGTTTCCTCGACAAACTCATCAATATCTCACTTCCTCGTACCAAAGACTTCCGTGGTATCGATCGCAAGATCGTCGATGATATCGGGAATCTCACTATGCCGATTAAGGAACACACGATTTTCCCTGAAACAGCTGATGAAGAATTGAAAGATGTTTTCGGTCTTGGTATCACGATCGTTACAACTGCAAAAACTCGTCCTGAAGCGCTCGCATTTTTCGAAATGATCGGCATTCCGTTCAAAGAAGAAACAGCAGGGAAGAAGAAATAATAACAAGTAAAAGCAAAGAGCAAAAAGAAGAGAGTAAAGAAAGATACAATCAAAAATGCGACGCCGAAGGCGTCGCATTTTTGATTTCCGATTGTGTCATGCCGGACTTGATCCGGTATCTAGGTTCTATTTCTCCAGCCACTTCTTGTATTCCTCTACGATCTTCTCCGCGACTCCCTCAAGCGGAAGGGTGGCCGTATCGATCACAAGGACAAATTGCTCATGTGCGGTCTGGTCTTTAATACCATAACTCTCAAGATACCGTGTTCGCTCGCTCGCAAGTCTTTTGCTGATTGCTGCACTGATCGCTTCTACGGTGTTGTATTCTCCGCGGACTTCTTTGTGTCGTGCAGGATTTTTTTCAGCGTCTTTCAAAATACGCTCTGCTGCAATCGTCGGATCAAGTTCGAGAAACACTTTGAATGATTCCGGTATGAAGAAAAATCCAAGTCGTGAATCAAGGACGACATTTTCTTTTTCTCCCGTTGTGCGATTGTAGTCATCAAGTTCCACATCGATCGCAGGATCTTTTTCGGCGAGTGCGCCAAGTTCTCCGAGGGTGATTCCGCGTTTGTCTGCAAGCTCGCGCATAAAGTCTCCCGTCGAAGCTCGCGTGTATCCCAAAATTTCCGCAACGCGATTTGCGGTCGAAGATTTTCCGCTACCCAATTTTCCTGCAAGCGTAATGATGTGTTTTTTCTGCATGTATCCATTTAAGCATAGAATATATCTTTTTTAAACTATGGCGTTAGCGTCGAATTTGTATTTCTCCGGTAATGAGCGAGGAATATGCTGATTTTAAAACTATCGCGGAGCGCCGAGTTTTAAAATCAGCATATTCCGAGCGAGTATTTGACATGGTTATTCCAATCTGCTAGTATGTCTCTACAGGCATATTTTGCCCTATGGTCCGCTTTTCTCCTTTGTTTTCCTTACTCGTAAGGGGGATGAAGCAAAGAAGCGAGATACCAGGGTGATTAAAGCCTCGTATTTTTTATTATGGCAAAGACATCAACCGTATATCGTTCAACAAGAAAGCCAAAATTTTCAACACGGGCAAAAAACCGCTGTTTTCGTTGTGGTCGTGGTCGTGGTTTTATGCGTGATTTCGGCGTCTGCCGTATCTGCTTCCGCGAGCTCGCGAACGATGGAAAAATTCCAGGCGTCCGCAAATCGTCATGGTAATGAAGAGTAAAGATAAAAGAGAAGAGAGTATAGAGAACACACTAACTCAAATCCATCTTTTATCTCTTCTCTTAAATCTTTAATCTAAATCATATGGATTCAATCTCAAACATGCTCATCATGATCAAGAACGCAAGTCTCGCAGAAAAAGAGACCGTTTCTTTTCCATACTCAAAATTGAAATCTGCTATTGCAAATTGCCTTGTCAAAGAAGGGTATATCACCTCAGTTACCAAGAAAATGAAGAAAGATCTCCCTGTGCTCGAAGTTACACTCAAATACAACGGCAAGATCGCACGTATTCGCGATATCAATCGTGTTTCAAAGCCTTCACGCCGCGTTTACATGGGCGTTCGTGAGATCAAGGCCTACAAGCAAGGACACGGTAACACCATTTTTTCAACACCAAAAGGTATTTTAGCTGACAAAGACGCTCGCAAAGAACTCGTCGGCGGGGAAGTCCTCTTCACTATTTGGTAGTCTTAATTTTTTTGAATATTTTATGAGTCGTATCGGAAAACAACAAATCAATATCCCAACAGGAACCACAGTCTCGCTCACAGATGGAGTTTTTTCTGTGAAAGGTCCAAAAGGAGCACTTACCAAGAAATTCAACGATACGATCACGATCACTATTGATGGTCCGCTCGTAACACTTCTTCCAAAAAAAGAAAATCCTGAAACACGTGCGCTCTGGGGAACATATGCTTCACACATCAAGAACATGATCGCAGGCGTCAACACTCCATATGCAAAGAAGCTCGTCTTGGAAGGAGTCGGTTTTAAATCAGAAGTCAAAGGTAAAAATCTTGAACTCGCGCTCGGCTTTTCTCACCCTGTCATCGTTCCAATCACTGAGGGACTCACCGTTACTGCTGAAAAGAACAACATTACGGTTAGTGGTATCGTTAAGGTATTGGTTGGTCATTGGACAGCCGCAGTTCGCGCAATGAAAAAGCCTGAACCGTACAAGGGTAAAGGTTTCCATTATGACGGAGAAGTTGTCCGAAGAAAACAAGGAAAGAAGACAGCGTAAGACTAGTAAATAGAAAATAGTCGGATAGAAAATAGAAACACCAAATACAATGAACACAAAACTAGAAAAAAGAATACGTCTCAAGAAAAAGATCCGCGCAAAGATTTTTGGTACTTCATCTATGCCACGTCTTTCAGTATTTCGCTCGAACCAATTTATCTACGCACAGCTCATCGATGATGATAAGGGCGTAACGATCGCGCAAGCATCAGATATCACGATGGACAAAGGTACCAAGACTGAACGCGCAGAAAAAGTTGGTGCGCTCATTGCCGAAGCAGGTTTAGCAAAAAAAGTTTCTGCAGTCATTTTTGATCGTAACGGATTTAAATACACCGGTCGTGTAAAATTGCTCGCAGATCAGGCTCGCAAAGCTGGTCTTAAATTCTAGTAAATTATATGGATACACCACAAAAAACAAATCACGGAACAGGAGGAGCGGGAGGATCACGTCCATCATTTCGCAATAGTAGTGCTGGCGGTAATCGTGGCGGTGGAACATTTCCTCGCAAAGCTGGTTCAGGCGGTCCACGTCGTGAACACTTTGAACGTCCTCGTCCAGAATTTGAACAAAAGATGCTCGCGATCCGTCGCGTGACTCGTGTCGTCTCTGGAGGACGCCGTATGACATTTGCTGTTGCACTCGCAATCGGCGACAAGAAAGGTTCAGTTGGTCTCGGTACCGGAAAAGCAGGCGATACATCACTTGCGATCGCAAAGGCATTGAAGAGCGCAAAAAAGAACATGCTCAAGATCAAAATGACCAAGAACGGTTCTATTCCTCACGAAGTCAGCGCAAAGTTCGGCGCATCAGAAGTATTCATGATGCCAAACCGTGGAAAAGGACTCGTATCTGGATCTGCGATCCGCGATCTTTTGAACCTCGCTGGTGTTAAAGATGTCACTTCAAAAGTTTTCTCTGGTAGTAAAAACAAATTGAACAACGCACGTGCTGTTATGAAAGCGCTCGAGATGATCTCGACTCCGCGCAATGCGCATCTCGTTGCCGAAACTCCTGAAGTAACACAAGCATAGGTAATTCGTACTAACGTAAATAAATTTTATGCAAATCCATCAAGTAACTCCAAAAACTAAATTAAAGAGCAGAAAGATTGTCGGTCGCGGAGGCCGTCATGGTAAGACGAGCGGACGAGGTACGAAAGGACAGAATGCTCGTGCAGGACACAAGAAGCGTCCAGAAATGCGCGACATCATCAAGAAGCTCCCGAAGCGCCGTGGATATAAATTCAATTCGATCACTCCAAAACCGGTTTCTATCACACTTGATATTTTGAGCAAAGCATTCCAGTCAGGCGCGACGGTGTCTCCAAAGACGCTCATCGACAACGGCGTACTCTCAAAATCAAAAGGCTTTCTTCCAAAAGTAAAAATTCTTGCTGACGGGACGCTCGATAAAAAATTGAGCATCGTCGGTTGTACGGTCTCAAAAGGTGCGCTTGCCGCGATTGAAAAAGCAGGCGGATCAGTCGCTAAATAAAAATCTATGACTATTGGGCAAAAAATAAAAACAGTGTTCTCTGACCGATTCCTCCGCAGGAGAGTTATTTTCATGCTCGGTATTTTTGTGCTGTTCCGTCTCCTTGCAGCAGTTCCTGTTCCTGGTATCGATACCCTCCGCCTCGAACAATTTTTGAATAACAATCAATTTTTTTGATTTTTGAACTTCTTTTCTGGTTGTGGTAT
>CALRFE010000012.1:14165-14811 GCA_943356425.1 Candidatus Nomurabacteria bacterium | reverse complement strand
TTGTGTAGATCTTACCCGACGAATGTGAAGGCTTTGCCTTTTTTGTTTCCTCGTCCCGTTCGTCCAATGCGGTGAATATAATCTTCGTGTGTCGCAGGAACATCATAGTTGATGACGTGCGTCACATCAGGAATATCAAGTCCACGAGCAGCGACGTCAGTTGCGACGAGCACTTGCATGCGATTGGTCTTGAAGTCTGCGAGTGCGCGCATACGCTGTGACTGGCTCTTGTTACCGTGGATCGCCGTTGAACGGAATCCTCGTTTGCCGAGCACGTCAGAAAGTTTCTGCACGCCATGCTTGGTCTTTCCGAACACGAGCACTTTTTCAAAATCTTTTTGAATAAGGAGATCGTGGAGCTGATCAACTTTCTTAGCAGGATCCATAACTTTAATAACATCTTGTTCGACGTTTCGTGCAGTGTCGCCAGTTTTAACTGAAATACGAACTGGATCTTTTAAGAAATCTTTGATGAGCTTTTCAATGTCAGGCGAAAGTGTCGCTGAGAAAAAGAGTGTGTGGCGATTTGCCTGCATTTTTGCCATCATCATGCGCATGTCGGCGATGAATCCCATATCGAGCATGCGATCAGCTTCGTCGAGCACAACGGTCTGGAACGTGCCCAAGTTGAGCATCTTGCGGTCCA
>CALRFE010000012.1:9106-14155 GCA_943356425.1 Candidatus Nomurabacteria bacterium | reverse complement strand
ACCGATGACGAAGTTGTTGAAGTAACGGAGTCCACGGATCTGAGCACTGATGTTTGATCCACCAACGCAACAGACAGAAAAGATCGAGAGACCTTTGGTAAATCCTTTGAGCTCTTCGTCGATCTGCTGTGCGAGTTCGCGCGTTGGTACGACAACGAGTACCTGTTCTTTTTTGTTGAGCAGGATCTTGTTGATGAGCGGAATAAGAAACGCGGCTGTTTTACCAGTACCGGTGTTTGCAATTCCAACGACGTCAGCACCTTCCAAAATTTTTGGGATCGCTTGGTCTTGGATCGGAGTCGGAGTAACATAGCCTTTAGTTACGATACTTGCTTTCAAACGCGCTTCAATCTGGAAATCAGAAAAAGCATGCTTTGGCACGTATACTTTCGGAGCTTCCGCTACGACCGCAGTATTAATGTATCGGGAAACATCGATCCGCTTGTCAGCGAATCGGCTTCCACCACGAGAATTCCCTCGTGAAGAATTGTTGTTTGGGCGTCCTCGGAATGGAGGTCGTCCGCCAGAACTTCGCAAAGACGAAGAACGGCTAAATGTACGATGGTACATAAATATAAAAAGGCGCAATGCCCTATAACCTGTGAGCCATTATTAGTTAATTTCGTCGGCTCGTGTCTCGAAGGTTTAGGTAAAGATTTGCGCTTTACAAGATAAGGAGATTTGCTCTCGCATTAAGAAACCGTAGAGATATTTAGTTACGGGAGTATTATAGCAAACAACCAAAGAAAAGTCAACCCGGTAGTGAGTTTTGGCAATGTGCAAAGCGCGCAATAGTAATTGCCTTGCCAAAATCTACTACCGGGTCAACTATTTCTTCTCTTCCAAAAGATGTTGTCTGATATCGCTCAAAAGCCTGATCTGATCGTCGCGCCATTTGTTGCCTTCGCGGAGTGCCATATAGGAAAAGTAAAGCGCGATAAACGAAAGCGTAACCGCAAGCGCAGAAACCACGACCGTCCATCGGCCATATTTGACCGCTGCCCGACGCTGGAGTTCGGTCAGTCCGAGCGATGCCTTTGTAAAATGAAGCGGTGCGAGATTCGGATTACTTTCCCCCGCTTCTCCATAGGTATCAATAAGATCTGCAAGTTCGTTGTTGGTATGATGCCGAGGATATGATTTCTTGTGTTCCATAATGGGATTATAACAAAATTTTAGAAATGACATCTGCTAATTCTTTTCTCGCCTCTCCTTCAAAACTATGATTCCCATCAAGCGCGATAACTTTAATTTTTGGATTCAATCCGTTCATGTCCACCTCGCCCAATATATTATCCTGATTCGGTTTGATTACTATTAACTCAGTTTTTTCCGCAAAGACATTATATATATCTACGGGCTTCGTCATAACTTTTCGTTCAGTCCAATATCGCGCAGGGACGATCGTTGTGCTTCCGTCCTTTCGAGGGTATTTTGAAATACCCTGAAGATTTATTACTCCACCAGGAATAGCCTGAAGCCTTTTTAGTGTTCGTTCAAAATTGAGATCAAAAACAGGAGAAACAAGAATCGTTTTACGAATCCCAGAAAATGTAACACCGGCACCGACTATTGTTCCCTGAGAATGACAAATCAGATCGATCACTGCACCTGGATTAGACTTTCGAATATCTTCCAAAACTTTCTCTAACATTTTTATTTGTTCACTAAAAGGACGGACGGTGAGCGTATTATTTTTTTCATCAATCTCATTGTAATCAAATAATATTGTTTCAACACCAGAAAGCGCTTCCGCGATGTCCGTAAAAAGTCCTTGATCGTCTTTTTTTACAGCAAACCCATGCGAGAAAACAACAACATGGTTGCTCGGTTCTCCACTAAAATCAATTTTAATTCCCCCTCCAACAACAACACTCTCCACTTTTGCGCCCGCCATACATGCCGCATACGCGCGTTCGAGTGTTTTGATTTCACTACTGACACCGTCTCGTTTTGCTTTGAGTGCTTCGAGAATGTTTTTACCTTGTTCATATTTTTCGGAGAGATCATTGTAACGCTCTTTTCCTTTTTCAGCGAGTGCAATTCCCTTGCCTATTACATTTTCCTCGTCTAAAACTTTTTCTTTTATTTTCTGCTTTGCTTTTTCTGCGATGGTTTCTTGTATCGCATCTTTCTTTGCTTCTATTTTTTCTTTAAGTTTTTCGAGCGCAGCTTCTTTGAGCGAAAATTCGCCTTCAACTCCGGCAAGTTCCGTCTTTTTTTGCTCAAGCTTCTCTTTGATATTCTCACATTTGTTTCCTTTTTTCTTTTTTGTATTAAGCATGAGCGCAACAAATCCACCGACGGCAACAATTACTCCGGCTAAGATGCCGTATAGTTTTCCGTTTGAATTTTGAGACGATTCTGTTTCGATTCCTGTTTGTATTGTTGGTACGACCAAATTCTGACTTTCAACTTCAATGATCGGTTGTGCAATCGGCGGAGTTTCTCTTGGGGCACCTGAAGATGGTGGAATCGTTGCTCCTGTTCCGCTCGTGCTTGACGAAGTCTCACTCGGAGGAACAGAACTAGAGGCAGGCGGTGTTTCAGGAGGAATTGCGGTGCTTCCAGAACCGGAATCACTTGCTGGAGGCACCGAACCATCGCCCGCCTGTGCGTTTGTTTTTGAAATCGGAGCAAACGCAAAAATCATTATTCCGAAGAACAATGCGCTGACATATAAAGATTTGTGGTAATTATTTTGCATTAATTAAATTCATTTTTTTGCGTCTGATTATTAACATTAAAGCAAAGAGCGCATTTGCAATAACCCAAGTTCCTGGAAATAACCAAGTTACGATATTGTATTTCGCTAAAGCAAAAATTGCTAGCCCGTGTCGAAAAGTAGTGATTACATATAAAGAGAGTGTTTCTGAGTACGGATCATTCCAAGATTTTCTGACTGTCGGCGCGAAACCGAGCATGTCGATTGTAGACAGTAATATGATAGAAAGAACTGGTTGTTCAATTACCAGCCAAAGAGGTATCGCGCATAGAGCGAGCAAAAGAAATACTATGTCGATTTTTCCTATATCTTTACTTCCCTTTTTAAAACTAATTACAAAAATAAAGACGAAAATAAAAATAAGATTCAATGTGATCCAAGATCCCGAACCAGCACCAGCGCTTACTTGTAAAGCATAAATAATACCAGTAACGAGACCCCAAATAAGCCAGGAAAAAATATGCGGTCTTGTTGTACCTTTAAAAATATCTCGTATATATGGAGCATATCCGACAAAAGTCAATATAATAGCAACAATACTTATTATTGTTTTAATATCCATCACAAAATTTTATTAACTAATTCTAATTTTTCTTTTCTGGTCAATTTTTTGAGCGCACGCTCGCGAGCTTGGGCTTCCTTGAGTGTAGCAAAAGTTTCAGAATATTTACAAACGACCGGTCGGCGGATTTTAGTGTAATGCGCGCCGGATTTCAGATTATTGTGCGCATGGAGGCGTTTTTTGAGATCGTCCGTCGATCCGACATATAATGTCTTATCCGCACATTCGAGAATGTAAGCGAAGTAGGACATACCCCTTTATGAGAAACTTTTTATATTCTGTATGATTTCAGGAAATTCCTCTTGAAGAAAATGTCCACGGTCTTCAAATTGAACGAGTATTACGCTAGGAACATCTCGCTTGTACTTGAGAGCATCAGCAAATGGCACGACAACATCATCTTTGCTCTGGTATAAAAATATATTATTCGTATAGTTCGCTAATTTTTCAACCGTACCAGTGAGAGCAAAATCCGTCAATGAATCTTTACAAACTTCTGTATCATATGGAGGCGCAACTAAATGCATCGATGCAATCTTTTTTGGGAAATTGTTTTCTGAAAGATACTTTGCAAGAAAAATTCCTCCGAGAGAATGACCTACTAAAACAACAGTATCATCAAGTAATGGGAATAATTTTTCAAACCAAATTTTCCACTCCAAGTATCGAGCGTTTTTTGCATTCGGCATTTTTGGATATATAACTTCAAAGTCTGGTAAGTTTGATTGAAGATTATCTTTCCAACTTTTTGCATTCATTCTTTCAAGGGTCAATTCTGACGCCTTTAAATATGCGATATATTCCTCGTAGGTATCAAACGTATCTCCCCCGTGGATAACTACGACTTGTTTTTTCATAGCCTGATAATAGAACAAAAAGAGCGATTGTGCAAAATTGCACAATCGCTCTTTTTCTGAGTATTTGAAAATTATTTCTTCTTCTTTCCTACCGCTTTCTTTGCAGGCGCTTTGCTTGCAACTGCTTTTTTGACAACGGTCTTGAGTGTACCAGTGCTCTTCACTTCTGCTTTTGGAGCTGGAGCTTGCACAACTGATTTTGTCTGTGTCATTCCTTCGATAGATTTGATAAGACGATCAAGTTTGACGTTAACTTCTGCTAACTGTTTCTTAACATCATCGTTGCCTCCGAATGCAGGTTTTGCATTGTAGTCTTGACGAGGAGCTCGGTCATCGAAATTCTTTCTTGGACCTCGATCATTGAAGCTCTTCGAGCCTCCACGATCACCGCCTTCATCTCTCTTACCACGGAAACAATCGCTACAATATACCGGCTTGTCGCCAGTTGGACGAAATGGGACTTCGCATGTCTTCTGACATTCATCACAGGTTGCTTTATGCATTACTGTTTCGCGATCTCGGTCGCCTCCCCAACTCTTTTTTTGGAATGATGGACGTCCGCCACCGCCTCCTCTAAAACCTCCACCGCCTCCTCCTTGATAGTTTCCCATATAGTTATTATTTGGTTTGTCCGTGTACGATAGACAAGTTATTTATTAGGCTCTCATTATACATTATTTTTTAGCAAATAGCAAATCTGGTAAATTAAAGCTATCTTTACTACTTTGCCGCTGCTTGTAGCTTTTTTATGTCGATCTTGGTCATTTGAAGCATCGTCTGTATGACTTTGTGCATCTTTTCAGGATTTTTATTATTCATGAGCTCGCCGAGTACGTTCGGTACGATCTGCCACGAGAGACCGAATTTATCTTTGATCCAACCGCATTGGCCCGGTTTTCCTCCAA
>CALRFE010000012.1:5426-9096 GCA_943356425.1 Candidatus Nomurabacteria bacterium | reverse complement strand
CGCAACGGACAAAAAATGACACTGCTTCATTGAATTTAAAATATGGGCCACCGTTCAATGCCATGAACTCTTGCCCATCGATTTCAAACGTCGCTGTCATAACTTTGCCATCAGGTCCGGATCTGGCATTGATGATACGTGAAGAATCCTTGAAAATTGAGATATAGAATTCCATCGCCTCCTCGAGGTTGTCGTCGAACCATAGAAATGGAGTGATTTTCTGCATACGTGGATTGTAACAAAAGGGTCCGGGTTTTACTAGTTCTTCCAGCGCGGAGCAAAACGGATCATGAACGTGAAAAATTTCGCCTTCAATTTGCCCATGCCGCTTTTGCGCATGCTTTCGTAACAGATATTTTGGAATTCTTTGAGATCGTTTCCTTCGTAGCAGAGTTTGCCGTCTTTGAAACAGAGGCTGCAATAGTTTTCATTTTCCCGCACACCCGTATCTTTCGAAAATGGCATCATGCAACTTTGGCAATAAGTTTTCATAAAAATATATTTTTATTTTTTAACTAATAAAGCAAGCGCTTCTCTAAAAACTCTGACTGCTTCTTCTGCACCTTCTTTTAATCCATTTTTTGATCTGAAAGCAATCTTTGTTCCCGCTATAGCTAATATGTATTTATTGACCATTGGATCATCAGAGAGCGCGCCGTATCCTTTTCTGAACGCCTCCTGTTCTTCTGGTTTTTGGAATACTAGACTCATCGCAATATCATATCTCGGATCTCCCGCTTCCAATCTTCCAAGATCAATAATACCTGTCACCGAATCTCCTGTGACAAAAATATGGGTACTGTGTACGTCTCGATGCAGAAGAGATGCTCGCCCAAAGTCTAGTGAACCTATTTCTCTATACACTTCTTCTAATTTTTGGAGTTCGGTATCTGTTAATAATTTATTATTTCTTATAATTTCAGCATCTACATAAAAATGTTTCTCCGATGACATCCAAGACTCTTTCCAACTTTGAAATTTTCCTCTCAGTTTCCCTTCTACTACTTTCAATGAACCAAATCCATCGAGGGTAACTTCGTTGATTTTTCTAACGAGTGTACCCACCTTTTCATACACAGAATTTTTCTGTTCAAGCGACAAATTTGCTTTGGTAATTTCTATACCAGAGGCAGCAGAAAGAATCATCGTCGGATATCCAAGGTGAGATGGTTTTTCTTGGTATGCAATTACTTCAGGAACGGGTATACCTTGTTTTTTAAAAATTTCATAACCCAAAATTTCAAGAGGAAAATTTTCTGAATTTTTATTTATTCTTATGAAGACAACTTTTCCATTAAGGTTTGCTTTGTGGACTTGATTCGCCCAACCGCTTGTGACTTTTTCAACTTCAGTAATAGGTAAACCAAAATCGCTTTTCACTGCTTCAATAAAAGCAGCTGATTCCATTGTTATCAAGTTGTGAGTGGGGATTTCCAGTTTCATCTTTAATTTACGGCTGGGGTACAAGGAATTTCGATCCCAAATTTTTTTATTCCGCTCAAAGCTGGGAGACCTGGATTCGAACCAAGATAGCCTCCTTCAAAGGGAGGAGTCCTACCATTAGACGATCTCCCAGCTTTAAGCGCAATTCTCTCCGATGCCGCGTACCCATCCAGAAATTTTTCGGTTGAGATCCGTGCTCTTTTTTATTGTAACACGGAGTAATCCGTAATATTTCTCTCCGACATTTTTTCGTTCGGTTTTTGGATTTCCTTTTTTAAAATACACTCGCTTCTCAAAAACAGAGACCGGTTGTTGTACTACTTGTGACCAAAAATGAACAGCTCTTTTATAATCACCGCTTGTGTGAATATAAAGGCTATATCGTATATCGTTTTTTTTGATACCTAAGGTTTCAAGCCAGTACAAAAAGAACTGTATCATATTCGGGTCGGAATTTCCAAACACCATAGGCTGGCTCACATTGTGCTCTTTTTGTTTTGATCCCTCTGCCCAATAGAGCGCCGTACCGATCAAAAAGAGCTCTCGTTTCGAAAGTGTGCCAATATCAAGTATTGCCGAATTCAAAATCTGTTCCGATTTTGTAATACGTGCCTCTCTTTTTGCCACACCACCGCGTTCCGCTGAAAGTAATTTCTTTTCAGTGATCCTTTGATACTGATATTGCGCCAGATGAACATCATGGAGCCATAATGCAAGCGTCGATTTTGCGACCGGGACCACACTCAAAATTTCTGAATAGGTCTTCCCTTTTCTTCGCAATACTATCGCCTTCTTTTTTTCAAAAGTTTTTTTAATCATAAGGTAGGATACTGTATAGAGATAGTATCCTACCCTGTTAAAATAAATATAAAGTTTTATTTAACTTTATATGAGTTTTTAGAGTTCTCTTACGAAAACATTCAAATTGCTTTTTAGAAATTGAAGGTTTTGAATTCTTTATTTTCTATTCAACTTCCTTAAGGACTTTTACGAGCACGAGTTCGAGTGGCAGCTCGGTGATGAAGGCGTAGCGGGTCTGTTGATAGGCTTCGAGCAAGAGTCCGAGTGTCTTTGAAGAGAGTGCTTTGGAATTTGAAGTGAGTATATGCGCAAGGAATGCTTGGTCGGTCTCGGAGAGCATTTCGCTCATTTCTTTTTTCATCGCGGGAGCGACGCGCGCAAGGAGAATGACGCGGAAAAGATGCAAGATGAGTTTAAGAAATACGCGCATGTCGACATTCTGTTCGGTCGCCTTTTTGATCGCAAGCAATCCTTTGTCGATATCGGTATTCGCAAAACTTTCGATGACCTCGTGCACAAGTGCACGCGATGGCGCACCAGTAACTTTTTCAACTTCTTCGACAGAAACATTTTTCTCAGATGTATATGACAAAATCTTTTGCAAAATACCATGCGTATCACGAAACGATCCATCGCCCAAAAGCGCGATCAATTCTGCCGCGCCCTGGTCGAGTTTGTATCCTTCTTTTTTTGCAATATCAGTCGCGAGTTTTTTCAGGATCGCATCCGTCGGTTTTTTGAAGACAAATGTCTGACAACGCGAAACGATCGTTTCCGGGACTTTTTCAAGATCAGTCGTCGCAAGAATAAACACGACGTGTGCCGGTGGCTCTTCGAGGGTTTTCAAAAGTGCATTGAACGCTTCTTTAGTGAGCATGTGCACTTCGTCGATAATGTAGACTTTGTACTTTGAATCAAACGGCATACTACGCACTGCTTCACGGAGCTCGCGAATATTGTCGATGCCACGATTTGACGCTGCGTCCATTTCATAGAGATCGTTGTCGGTCGTGCCAAGTTCTCGTGCAATGATACGCGCGATCGTGGTCTTTCCCGTTCCTCGGGAGCCGGTCAATAAATACGCATGCGCAATTTTACCGCTTTTGATTGAAGCTTCAACGACAGACACAATATGATCCTGTCCGATAACGTCGGAAAATTTTGCCGGTCGGTATTTCCGATAGAGCGAGACTTCGTCTTGGGTTTTTGGCATAGGGTGATTATAACCCAAAATAGTAAAAAATCGAATACCGAATTTCGAAATCCGAAACAAATCCACAAGCACAAATATCCAATAAAGAAAGGGGGATTTTAAATCTTGAATTTGTATATTTCGATATTGTTTAGATTTTAGAATTTAGTATTTAGAATTTTCTCCTGTGTGCTTCCGATATGCATCCATCATGCGCGTCATGCCGATACCGCC
>CALRFE010000012.1:0-5416 GCA_943356425.1 Candidatus Nomurabacteria bacterium | reverse complement strand
AAGAAATCAAGCGAGAGAAATTCGTCGAGTTCTTTGGTGACACGATCCTTGCCGAAAAGTTCGAACAGTTTGCCTGCGTATCCCCCATCTGAGATCGTATAAAACTGGTCACGCATCTCATCTTTATTGCAACTGCGCTCCGCACTACCGATCGTTTCGTTACCATAGAGAATGACATCGATCTTATGCGCATGTTCCCCGTCTTTTTTCATGTTCCAAAACGGAGAGGTCTTTTGCGGAAAGCGTTCAAGAAATACCACCGGGCTAAAATCTTTTTCCATACGGTTTTCCTCTTTGTGCGAAAGTTCAGAAACGTTGTAGTGACTTGCGAGATCATCATAACTCTTGTGGACGAACGGCTTTGAATTAAATCCCATATACGCGAGCAATTCTTCTTCGAGTTTCTTGAGATCTTCAAGCGTTCCCTTTGATTCGAACTCGAACATAGGGAAAATTATTTTGTGTCGGCCGGGCACCGGATTTTTCTCTGCTCGGTAGCTCGTCGAGACACAAAAAACGCCCGGAACTTCCGGACGGGAAAGCAATTCATATTCAAGCCACATTTGGCCTGTTTGCGGAAGCGGCCAAATCTCGCCGGCATACGAATACGTTGCGACGGTTGACGGATCTTCGCACGCTGCCAAGATCGAAAGTCGATCTTGTGTATGGACTTCGATAAATCCTTTTTTTATAAAAAACGCACGCATCTTGTTGACGACTTCATTAAAGAGCACGGTGTCTTCTACTCCACGATAATTTTTTATCATACTTTTTCTGGTTATTAATAATAAATGCCCGGCCGCGCAAAGCGCGGCCGGGCAAAAAAAATACCCCGCAAGGGGCAATTGATACAAAACTCAAATATGCTTTCGACGGTTTGCATAATTGTAGTTTTTTTCGCATCAAGGAGTAGTATAGCAGACTAGCGTGGAACACAAAAAAGTTTTCCACAGATGCTTAATGCTTCTCTGGAACTGCAAGTTCGATGGTTGAGAGCCACGTACCTTGATGAGAAAAGAGCGCAGGCGTTCCAGTAGGACCTTCGACATAGAAAAATACGAATGGATATTTCGGATACATAAAGAAGTGGCGGCCATTTTCATTACCGCGATATCTTGTCGGACACGTACCGTCGTCGGTGCCACCCGGCAATGCTTTGTGTTCGATCGTTGCTTTTTCAATCTTGTCAGCGGTAACCGGATAATCATTTACCACGCAAGCTCCTTGTGGCGCAAACGGAAACATCAATCTCGTCATTGCATTCGGCAATGATTCTCCCTCATCTTTATCAAAAACTTCAAGATGATAATCTAAAAAATTAATCGTGTTACCATCTTCTACTGGAGATTTTACATTGACCGTGTTTGTGATCACCGGACACTTTGGCCAATTGTCAGGACAGGCACTTTGATTCACGCGCGTCTGATAAAGATTGCGATAATGAAAACGAAGTCCGAGACGATATGAGGTATAGGTATAATTTTGCGTATCAAGACTGTCATGTTGGACAAGGCTCGGAAGGTTGCTACGACGCGTGAACGGATCAGCTTGCGGGGATTGCGCATCATAAGGACCAATACGACTGCCGATGAAGAAAAGATAGATCACGACTAACACAACAAGAATGACGCCGATAATGATCGCCTTGGTCAATGCACTCATTTTTTTATGTTCGCGAACCATATAGTATAGTATATCAAACAATTACGCGCTCTGGTATGTACTCAAAAATTCTTGTACATGGGCTTCGATCTCCTCGATCGTTCCCGCTTCCATAAGTTTGACCCGGAGTTCTTTTGCCCCATCAAAGCCGTTCACATATGCTTTGTAGTGTTTTTTCATGATTGCAAAATTTTTCACATTACCGAGAAGCTCGAGAAAAAGTTTTGTGTGCTCGATCATGACGCGGAATTTTTCTGGAAGCGCGAGCGGTGGAGCATTCTCTAATTCGCGCGAATTAGAGAATAGCCACGGATTTCCGAAAATCGCACGGCCGAGCATAATGCCGTCACAACCGGTCTGGAACGCTTTTTGCCGTGCATCAGCGATATCTTTTACGTCGCCATTTCCGATAATGAGCGTATCCTTTCCCATTTTATTGCGAATTTCAACCACCTCACGAACGTGTTCCCACTTAGCTGGAACGAGTGACATTTCTTTGCGCGTGCGAGCATGGATCGTGAGTGCAGCGAGATCCTCAGAAAGAAGCATCGGGATCCATTCTGCAATTTGTACTTTGTTATATCCGACGCGAGTTTTGACGGAGATCGGAAGGCCCAGGCCGGCAGAGCCGGCCTGGGCTCCTTCCCGCGCCGCTCTGATCACCGCTCTTGCCGCTTCTGGATTTTTTATCATCGCCGCGCCCGCGCCCTGCTTCTCAATCGATTTGTCAGGACATCCCATATTGATATCAATACCGTCGAATCCGAGCTCTGCGCAAAATTTTGCAGCAGCAAACATATTTTCTGGATTTGAAGAAAAAAGCTGTGCCACGATCGGACGCTCAGCTTCAGTATACGCAAGATCAATTTTTAATTTTTCTCGCGCTAGAGGATGAGCCAAACCATCAGCAGATACGAACTCGGTCCACATAACATCCGGTTTGCCGTATTTCGTAATGATGCGACGAAAAGCAGCGTCGGTGACATCTGCCATCGGCGCCAGCACAAAAAACGGTTTTGGTAATTTTTTCCAAAAATTGTTCATTTCTCTTTTCTCTCTTCTCTTGTATCTTTAATCTTGGAACTTGTAATATACCTTATTCGGATACCGTAAATCAATGTAGCGTAGAGAATCGAATTTTTCCTTGAAATCTTTTTTAAGCGGATCTCCAGCAAGTGCGGCGGTAAGATTTTCTAAAACCGTGTCTGTTGCATCGCCGGTAAAAATTATTTTCTGTTTGTCTTCAGATAATTCAGTCGACAGCAAGAGCGCTCGTTCGCCATTTGGATAAAACACCAGTCCATGAGGGATGACATCAAGTGTTTTTACCGATTCAACAAATTTGAGCATCTTGTCGAATGTTTCTCGGTCTAAAATATGCTTGCCCACAATTTCGTTACCATCACCGGATAGTCCTCCAAACATTTTTAAATAGACAATACCGGAAAAATACGGCGCTTTAGAAAAAAGAAATCCGCGGTCGTCCGCAAAATAACAATTTTTCCCATTTACTGTCTCGGAAGTAACACTATCACCACACCATAAATAGACGCTTTCGCGTTCGACGATAGATATCGTAAGTGTGTCCCACGCCGAGTGCGTAACGGTCATTGATTCTGCACGCGGATATTTTAGAGTTACCACTTCTGCAACTTTCTTTTTTGGATAGATAAGCGCATTTGTCTTTGGTACGAGATGCGCATATTTTCCAACAAGTGTATCGCGAACAGTCTCTTCGACCTCTATGGGAGAAATCACATGGGTCCCTTGTACTTCTATTTTAGTTATCTGAAATTTTGGGATATTTTGCAAATAGACAATTCCGCCAATTACAAAAAGTACACCGACAAGAACGAGAACAACGGTACGCCGTGTTCTGCTCTTTCGTTTCTTCTTTATTTCTCGAGCGCGATCGCCGATGTGGACGCGTCTTTTTTGCATAGCAAATTATTTTGAAATAACTTTCATTCCACCAAGATGTGGAACGAGAACTTCGGGAACCGTAATTGTACCATCAGCATTTTGGTAATTTTCCATGATTGCAATAAGAAGTCTACCGATCGCACAGGCAGTAGCATCGTTCATATGTACAGGTTCAATCGTACCGTCTTTACGACGTACGCGAGTATTTAAACGGCGAGCCTGAAAGCTTGTCATAAGGTCTGCGGTATGTGTTTCGCGATAGCGATTTTGTCCCGGCATCCATGTCTCAATATCAATCTGACGATAATCCGGTTTACCCATATCGCCCGTACAGATAAGAACGACTTGGTATGGTAAATTGAGTGTTTGTAAAAAATGTTCTTGCATCGCAACCAACAATTCTTGTTCCTGAATTGATTGTTCAGGTAAACAAAATGTTTCCATCTCGAGTTTGTCGAATTGGTGCACACGAAGAATTCCTTTGGTGTCTTTGCCAGCAGCTCCAGCTTCTCGGCGAAACGCTGTTGAATATCCGATATACCGAATCGGTAATTCGTCTTCTTCAAAAATGTGGTCCATATGCATTGAACCCATCGTGTGTTCTGCGCTACCAATGAGATAAATGTCATCACTCGGAATATAATATCGTTCGTCTTTTGGCTCTAAACGATCCATTCTGCTATAGACAGCAGGTCTGATCATGACCGGAGGAACGACTGGTATAAACGGTTTTGTTGGAACAGAAATTTTTGATCCGGTCGTAATATTTTTAATTATTTCTTCATTCGTTAAAATAGAAAAAACATGTTGCACCAAC
Source organism: Candidatus Nomurabacteria bacterium (assembly GCA_943356425.1). Taxonomy (GTDB): domain Bacteria; phylum Patescibacteriota; class Minisyncoccia; order Phycocordibacterales; family UBA9973; genus CALRFE01. Next base: position 1,014 of record CALRFE010000012.1, on the reverse strand, counting down.
GCAAATTGCATAAGTGCGAGTCCTCCTTTGAGATACGCAAACCGTGAACCGGAAACTTCAGTTGCAGTCTCAGTGTCAATGACGCCAAGCGCACGTCCTAAATCAAAATGTTCTTTCGGAGTAAAATCAAATTGTTTCGGCGTGCCCCAATTACGAATAACTTGATTACCTGATTCATCGGGACCAATCGGAGTATCGGCAGATGGAATGTTTGGTAACAACCCCATAATGGTCATGAATTCTTTTGTTACTGTTTCGAGTTGTGGATCGAGATTACTAAGTTCATTTTTGATCCGAATCCCCTCTTCGATGTTGCGAGTCTTTGCTGCTTCATTTTTCTGACGATTGAGTTCATCAATATCTTTTTTGATTTGCAACCGTTTTTCATATAGACCAATAAGCACGTCGAAATCAATTTCGGCTTTGATGTTTTTATTTTTTATTGCGTCTTTGACCAGTTCCTGGTTCTCTTTAATAAATTTGATGTCGAGCATAAAAATTTGGAATTACTGTTCTATCGTATCAAAAATACTTCCTGTTGGCAAAAATTGAATTTTTCTTCATATGACAAACCTATACTATATATATGAGACTATTGAAGAAAGAAGAAATCCCTCCACAGCTGTTTGAGATACCCGAGCCACCGAAACAACTCTATTGTGATGGAACGCCACCGCCCGTGGATGCGCTTTATTTAGCTGTTGTCGGCTCGCGAAAACACACCAACTACGGCAAAGACGTATGCGAAAAATTGATTGCGGGATTGCGTGGTTATCCGATCGTAATCGTTTCCGGCCTTGCGCTCGGTATTGATTCGATCGCGCATCGAGCGGCGCTTTCAGCAGGATTAACGACGGTGGCATTTTTGGGCTCAGGTATTGACCCGAAAGTTTTTTATCCTTCAAGCAATCGAGAACTTCGTGAAAATATTGTACGAAGTGGTGGCGCGGTCATGAGCGAATACGAACCGAACTTTCGCGCGACCGAATGGAGTTTTCCGCGACGCAATCGCCT
>CALRFE010000011.1 GCA_943356425.1 Candidatus Nomurabacteria bacterium | reverse complement strand
TCTCGTCGCGTCGGGACTCCTTCGCGGTGAAGATGTTTTTGAAGCGCGTCGCGAAGCCTTTGACCGAGGCATTCCGATCTATGAAGTGCTCGTCGCCTCCGGTCGTATTTCTGATGGTGATTTTCGCCACGCAGTCTCATATACGCATGGTATTCCGTATATCTCACTCATTGGAGAAAAAATCCCATTCGAGACACTTGCTTCGATTCCGGAACCGATGTCGCGCATTCATGATATCGTTGCTTTCAAAAAAGAAGGAAGTACGCTCCATGTCGCGCTCTTGGATATCGGAGCGCTCGCGCACGTCTCCTTTTTAGAAAAAGAAGAACATCTGAAAATCAGTCCGCATCTCACTGACATCGCATCGATGCACTACGTGCTCGCGCTTTATAAGAAGCAATTGCAATCCGACTTCGATACAAAAATACATTTTCATGCGAACACGGTACAGAAACTTTCTCCATCAATTTTTCTTTCCACGAGCGGAAGAGAAAAAACAGAGACACAAGCGACGCCGATCGTGAAGATGGTCGAGACGCTCATTTCGCACGCATTGCTCGACAACGCATCTGACATCCATATCATCGAAGCGGAAGATGCGACGATGGTGCGTTATCGGACGCATGGATCGCTCTATGACGTCATGGCACTTCCAAAAGAAGTGATGCCGCTCATTTCCGCATATTTAAAACGATGCGCGCATCTCGACATCCGTGAACACACGGCACCGCAGGAAGGAAATTTTTCACGAACAAGAGATTCTGAGACAGTCTCGTTCCGACTATCAATCCTTCCGACATATCTTGGTGAGAAAATTTTTATCCGCGTCATGCACGAAGGTTCGCATGGTCTTGCGCTTACAGGGCTCGGCGTCAACCAGGACGAGATCGAAGCGGTCCATCAAGCGCTTGGCAAGGGAAGCGGAATGATCCTCGTCAGTAGTCCGAAAGATGAAGGAAAGACGACGTTCTGGTACGCACTGCTCGATATGTTGAATATGCGTTCACAGATGATCGCGACCGTCGAGAATCCTATTGAATACAAGATTCCTCGTATCTTACAGACAGAAGCTCGTCCAGAAAAAGGCATGCGATATCCTGATGCGGTCCGTGCAGTGCTCCGCCAAGATCCTGATGTGCTCGGCCTTGGTGATATCGCCGATTCTGAAACAGCGCTTCTCGCGCTCCACGCTGCGGTCAGCGGAAAATTGGTCTTAGCGACACTCACTGCACGCGATACCGGAGAAACGATCAACCGATTGCTTTCAATGGACATGGCGAAGGCACAATTGGGCCGGACACTTTCAATGATCGTAGCACGAAGGCTCGTGCGTAAACTGACTGAAGATAAGGAGCGATATTTCCTCGGCAAAGCAGAACAAAAAGCACTCGCGCGAATTGTTTCACTTGATCGATTGCTTGCAATGTTAAAACGCGAAGCCCTCGTTGAACCGAATGCAACATGGGATACTGTGCCATTTTATCGTCCAAAAGAGCATGCTCGCGGTGGTGTAAATTTTGGAGGCAAGATAGGAATACACGAAGTGATGCATGTTACGCCGATCATTCGCGACCGATTGCTCGAAGGTGCGAGCGGTGATGAAATTCGCGAAGAAGCGATCGAAAACGGCATGCGCACATTGATTGAAGATGGTATCTGTGCTGCGGTGCAGGGAATTACGACTTTTGAAGAAGTTTTACAAGCAGTATCGCGATAACAAAGAAAATAATAGAAAATAACATGCGTAAATTAATTATCGGAAACTGGAAAATGAATCCAAAGAGTTTGAAGGAGGCGGAAATGCTCGCAAAAGAATTGGTCAAAAGTGCACGTGGCAAGAAAAATACTACAGTTGTGATCTGTCCGCCAGCACCATACCTCATACCGCTCAAGAAAATTTTTGGAAAAGTCATCGGACTTGGTGCTCAAAACGCTTTTTTTGAAATGGAAGGCGCGCATACCGGCGAAATTTCGCCAAAAATGCTTGCAAGCATTGGCGTTTCTCACGTCATTCTCGGACACTCAGAACGACGAAATCCGCCAACTGGCGGAGGTGAAACGGACCACATGATCAACAAAAAAGTCCTCGCAGTGCTCGCTTCAGGACTTACGCCAGTTCTTTGTGTTGGAGAACGTGAACGCGACGATGCGCATGCGTACTTACAAGTTATCAAGACACAACTCGAAATTGGGTTAGCTGGTGTTCAAAAAACTCGTCTCGGAAATGTCATTATTGCGTATGAACCGATCTGGGCGATCGGTAAAGATGCCTCACGTGTTGCGACCCCCGAAGAATCTCGGGAGATGTCAGTATTTATCCGAAAAGTCATAGCTGACATGTTCGGACAAAAAGAAAGTGCTAAAGTACGTGTCATCTACGGTGGATCTGTTGACGAGAAAAATGGTGCTGATTTCTTGGCTAACGGCGGTGTCGAGGGATTGCTCCCAGGACGGCTTAGTTTACAGCCAAAGAAATTTATAAAGATACTAAAATAAATCCGAAGCACTAATTTCGAAATCCTAAACAAGCACAAAATGGGAGAAATTAAAAAACAATACGATCTGGAAGATCGAACGCTTGCATTTGCAAAAAGAGTTAGGTTGTTTGTCGGTAAACTAAAGAAAACACTTTCGGTCATTGAAGATGGCAAACAAGTAGTGCGATCATCGGGTTCAATCGGAGCAAATTACATTGAAGCCAATGAATCATTGAGTAAAAAGGATTTTCTAATGAGAATCAAAATTTGTAGGAAAGAAGCAAAAGAAACGGTATACTGGTTATCATTACTTGATTCGGACACGATTGATGGTGAAAAGGAAAGAAAATCACTTTCTCAGGAAGCAAAAGAACTCACAATGATTTTTGGTTCAATAGTTACGAAATCGGTTTGAATTTTTGATATTTTTTATTTAGAATTTGTTTCGGATTTAGATATTCGAATTTAGTATTTCTATTTATTATATGAAGTCAATTAAGAAACTTAAGAATCTTAAAGGTAAGCGCGTGCTCGTACGTGTTGATTTTAACGTTCCGATTGAAAATGGAAAAGTTGCTGATCCATTTCGCATCACAAAAGCATTGCCAACGATCAAATATTTGCAAAAAGCGGGCGCGAAAGTAATTCTTGTTGCACACTTGGGTGATGATGGTACCAAGAGCTTGCTCCCAGTATCAAAGGCGCTTGGAAAATTTTTAAAACATTCATTTTGTAAAGAAACGATACTTTCTAAAGAAGAAAGTATGAAGCTTGTGAACGGTTCGGTTACACTTCTTGAAAATATTCGCAAAGAAAAGGGTGAAAAAAAGAACGACCAGAAACTTGCACAAAAACTTGCTACTATGGCAGATATCTATGTAAATGATGCATTTTCTGTCTCGCACCGAGCGCATGCATCCGTCGTCGGTGTTGCAAAAAAATTACCAAGATACGCAGGACTTCAACTTGAACAAGAAGTGTTCCATCTAGCGCAAGTGTTCAAGCCAAAGCACCCGTTCCTGTTTATTTTAGGTGGAGCGAAGTTTGCAACAAAACTTCCACTTATTAAAAAATATCTCAAATCCGCAGACGCTCTCTTTATTGGTGGTGCGCTCGCAAATACATTCATCTCGTCGGAAGGATTCCAAATCGGCAGATCGTTGACTGATCGCGATGCACAAGGAATCAAAACGCTTTTGAAGAACAAGAAAATACAGGTTCCATCAGATGTGTTCGTGACTGAAGATATTTCTGAAAAAAAATATGGAGGCAGGGTGAAGAAAGCAAATGAGGTGGGAAAGGATGACTACATTGTCGACATCGGGCCGGAGTCACTTTCTGTGCTCGTTGCAAAAATAGTTATGGCGAAATTTGTCCTCTGGAACGGACCGCTCGGGAAATCAGGATACGATGCAGGTACTGAAATTGCGCTTGAAGCGCTCGCGCTTGCGACAAAGAAAGGCGCGACATCGATCATTGGCGGCGGCGACACTGCAGAAATAATTTCCAAAAAGAAGATGGAACACCAGTTCACCTTTGTCTCAACCGGCGGGGGAGCAACGCTCGAATATTTGGCAAAAGGGACATTGCCGGGAATTAAAGCGTTGAACTAGGTGAAAGGTTTTAGGTGATAGTTTTTAGCTTAAATACGAATAATATAAAACTACATGAGCGCGGCCTTCGGCCGCGCTCATGTAGTTTTAAGAAATTTCCTAAAACCTAAAAACTATCAGCTAAAACCTGACCCCATTGACCTTTCTCCAAAATATGCTTTAATAGTGGAAACAAAAACTCATTACCAATCATGAAAAATTTAAGCGCACTGCAACAAAACCTTACTGAAAAAGGGTATGCTTTCGTAGATGGCGTTCCTCCGCAATCAATCATTGACACTGTAATTACCGGATTTCGCTCATTGATCGAGGAAGCAGAAAAAGACGAAAATTTTCTAAAAAAATGGTCCTTTGACCTTTCAAAAACCTCAAATGAAGGAGTAGACGATGGACTCATTCGTCGCTCTGGCGGGATACATGACAAAAAGTATTTTTTTCATTATCGTCCCCGGTTACTCAAATTGCTTGAATGGTCAGAAGTAGATACTACTGACTATAAAGAATTTTTGAAAGCGTGTGATGTTTTATACAAACATTCTCTTGGACTTGCCTGTTCTGTAGCTGAAAAAATTATGGTTCCGGTTAACGATAATGAAACGCAACCGCTCTCATATTTCATCAGTACTGAAGCTTCAAAAAATCAACACACGCTTCGTCTCCTTGATTATGATGTGAAAAATTCTGTTGAAGAATTTTTAGCACAACCACATGCTGACCGTGACACACTTACTTTTCCTATTGCTGATTCCCACCCGGGTCTTGTATTGCTTACACGCGATGGAAGCCAATTTCTGTACAACCAGAAGGGATACCCCGGTCAAACTTTGGTTTTTGGCGGTAAAAAATTGTTCACACGCATGGGCGGAAACATAATTTACGAAAAAATCGGATTCCAGAGTGACTTGCAAGCGGTTCCTTCAGTATTCAAATACATTGAAAAATTTGAAGGAGGGCAAATTACGCCGACTCCGCACTGGGTTCGACTTCCTGATGGAATGATCGGTGTTAAACGCTGGTCAATTGTGTTTTTTGCTCATGATGCTACCGCACAAGTTCCAGAAAAACCTGGAACGATTTATTTTCCGGAATTGGATAAAAAAGTCGCCTAATTTTTCATGTTGTAAATAAAAAATCTCTCTTACCCTTTGGTTTGAGGGATTTTTTTTGCGAGTTGACCCGGTGGTGAGTTTTGGCGATACGCGAAGCGCGCAATATTGAAACATTGTCTCGCCAAAATCTACTACCGGGTTGACTATTTATGGCCATGCGGTACTATCAGGGAAACATTTTCAAACCTCTAAATTCATTCACATGTCCAGTCAAACAATCAAAATCCCGACAATTCAGGAAACTAATTTGAAACTCGGTCAACAAAAACTGTATCGCGGCAAAGTTCGTGATGTGTACACTTTTGAAGATTATCTTCTGATGATCGCAAGTGATCGCATCTCAGCGTTTGATATTGTCCTTCCGAAACCTATTCCTTACAAAGGACAGGTGCTCAACCAAATTGCAGCAAAGACACTTGCGCTCACCGCTGATATCGTCCCCAACTGGTTGCTCTCATCTCCGCACCCCAATGTTTCTTTTGGTGTGAAATGCAATCCATTCAAAGTTGAGATGGTCATCCGCGGATACCTCGTGGGCAGTTCTTTCCGCAAATATAAAGAAGGTGCCCGTGTGATTTGTGGCGTGCCAATACCTGATGGGATGAAAGAGAACGAAGCATTTTCTTCCCCGATCATTACACCGACGACCAAAGCTGACGAAGGTCATGACCTTGATATTTCGAAAGAAGAAATCATCAGCAGTGGTTTGGTGAGCCGAGAGGATTATCTGATCCTTGAAAAATACACTTATGACCTGTTCAAATTCGGGAGCGAAGAAGCGAATCGCCACGGACTGATTCTGGTGGACACGAAGTATGAATTCGGGAAAGACAATAACGGAAAAATTCTGCTCATTGATGAGATCCATACGCCTGATAGTAGCCGGTTCTTTTATCTCGAAGGATACGAAGAACGACAACAGAAAGGTGAAAAACAAAAACAGCTTTCAAAGGAGTTTGTGCGTGAGTGGTTGATGGAACAGGGTTTCATGGGTGAACCAGGACAGGAAGTTCCCCAAATGTCTGACACCTTCATCGAAACAGTTACGGCACGATATATTGAATTGTTTGAAAAGATGACCGGCGAGACATTTGAACCATGTCCAGCTCCTGATCTTTTTGAAGATATCCGCGTAAAAGCACTGACGATACTTGCGAAATTTGAAGTAGAATAATTCTTTTTTGAATCAAATAAAAAGGGCTTGTAATGAAAATTACAGGCTCTTTTTAATTCCCAGCCGTGTTTTCGGGTCTATGGTAGAATTGCCAGTATGTCCACAACTGATTTCCTAGAAAACTTACTTACTCGTCGAGGGATTACGGATCAAAGCGATCGCGAGCTTTTTTTATCTCCCTCATACGAAATCCATTTTCATGATCCATTCTTGATGAAAGATATGGACAAGGCGGTCACGCGTCTAAAGACGGCGATTGATGCTGGTGAAAAAATAACCATCTATAGTGACTATGATTGCGACGGAATTCCCGGCGCAGTCATTCTTCATGATTTTTTCGATAAAGTTGGCTACAAGAATGTCGCTTTTTATATTCCACATCGCCATGATGAAGGATACGGACTTCATGGTGACGCGCTCGAGACATTTATCACCGATGGCACAAAACTTTTAATAACGATCGACCTCGGTATTACTGCAGTCAAAGAAGTCGCTCGCGCACAAGAAGCGGGAATCGATGTGATCATTACGGATCACCACGAACCGCATGAAATTTTGCCGAATGCATTTGCAATTTTAAATCCAAAACAAAAAGACGATGCATATCCGTTCGATATGCTCTGTGGCTCAGGTGTCGCGTTCAAATTCGTGCAAGGTTTTGTAAAAAAATACGGCGTAGAACTCGGCCTCGACGACGGTTTTGAGAAATGGCTCCTCGATATGGCAGGACTTGCGACGCTCTCAGACATGGTTCCGCTCGTTGGAGAAAATCGCGCAATCGCATATTATGGTCTCCTTGTGTTTCGAAAATCTCCACGTCCAGGCTTGAAACAGCTTCTTCGCAAAATGGATATCGATCAGCGCTATATTACCGAAGACGATATCACGTTTATGGTCACACCGCGAATCAATGCAGCATCGCGCATGGACAATCCAACGCGCGCATTCGAACTTTTAAAGACGCGTGATGAACTCGAAGCAGGAATGCTCGCAGATCATTTGACGAAAATAAACGACACGCGTAAGACGCTGGTTGCGACGATCATGAAAGAAGTGAAGCATGCGCTCGAGACGAGAGAAGAGACACCGGTGATCGTCATCGGCAATCCAAAATGGCAAGCCGGCGTGCTCGGACTCGTTGCGGGAAAAATTTTGGATATTTCCGCGCGACCGGTGTTCGTTTGGGGTTCGGAAGACGAAGACGGAAATCTTCGCGGATCATGCCGTTCAGACGGATCGGTCAGTGTAGTTGAAATCATGACGGCGATCAAAGATTCTTTTGTGACGTTCGGTGGACATGAGCTCGCCGGCGGATTCACCGTTAGTCGCGAGCATGTCCACCACCTCTCCGATGATCTCGGAAAAGCATACGAAGGATTGAAACGAGAAAAAGAAGTTGGGGTACAAAATATCGATGCGACACTTTTGCTTTCCGATGTAAATCTCGATCATTACAACAATATTGAAAAGCTCGCGCCGTACGGTTTGGGACATGCGAAGCCGACATTTCTGTTTGAAAATATTTTAGTGCGCGATCTGAAACTTTTCGGTAAAGAAAAAAACCATCTCGAGCTCATCGTCGCCGACGGTAACAAGTTCGTCAAATCGATCGCATTTTTTACGACGGGCGAAAAATTCAAAAAGCAACCGGAAAAAGGCGTAACGGCAAACCTCATCGGCACCTTCGAACTTTCACGCTTCGCGGGACGAGTCGAGCTCCGACTTCGAATTATTGATATACTATAAAAATTATGAAATCAAAGAAAAATCACATCACCATATATACTGACGGAAGCTCGCTCGGAAATCCGGGGAGGGGAGGATGGGGCGCCGTTGTTATCACAAAGAGCAAAGAGCAAAGAGAAGAGAGTAAAGAGAATACGCTCGTTGCCGAGCTTGGTGGCAAGGAAACACACACGACAAATAATCGGATGGAATTGATGGCTGCAATTGAAGCGCTTTTGTATATTGAAAAAAAGCCAGAGAAATTTGCAGGCGATATTACCGTCCATCTTGATTCGGCATATGTATTGAATGGCATCACAAAATGGGTCTACGGTTGGGAGAAAAATAATTGGCGGACGGCGACAAAAGAGCCCGTACTCAATCAAGAGCTCTGGGCAGCGCTTTTAGAAATCGCACGCAGGCTCTCTTTGACGAGGACGATCACGTGGGAAAAAGTAAAAGGTCACGCCGGATTTGTCGGCAATGAGCGCGTTGATGCGATCGCCACTGGATTTGCGGCGGGAGAAATGGTGCTCCTTTTTTCGGGCACCATGGATCAATATGAAAAAATGCTGGGCGGTACGGTCCATGAGCAAAAAACGCCGACAAAAAAATCAAAAGGTAAAAAAGGTGAAGCATATTCATACGTGAGCTTTGTCGGCGGAAAAGTGCATGTCGACAAGACCTGGGATGTATGCGAGAAACGTGTCAAAGGTGTCAAAGGTGCAAAATATCAAAAAGTGCTTTCAAAGCAAGAAGAACAAGAGCTCATTGGGCTCTATAGTTTGGAGTCGCTTCTTTAGATTTTTTTCATTTCAACCGAGTATACTCTCGGTATGAAAACCCGTGTGCTTGCGGTATTGTTACTTTGTTTTTCGAGCGGAGTTCTTTTGCATATTTATTCGAGCGTAACACTTTTGCAAGCCATTATTTTTACTGGTGGAATTTTTGTACTGGCATGCATCGTTTATTTTTCAAAACTACTTTTTATAACACTCGCGCTCATATTTTTTCTACTTGGATTTTTGCGTGTTGAATTATTTGTCCTTTCCAAAAACACGGCGCAATTCCACGTGCTTGTTGATCAGAAAGTAACCATTGTCGGAATTGTTAACGACGAACCGGATTTACGAGAAACGAATGTGCGATTTCCTGTTTTAGTTTCAAAAATCAATGACATGGATGTCGCAAAACCATTTTTAGTGCTCGTCTCAACTGATCCGCTTTTACGTGTTTCGTACGGAGATGCGCTCAATGCCTCGGGCACGCTTCGCGTGCCCGAGGCATTCGTCACCGATCAAGGCACGGTCTTTGACTACAAAACATATCTCCAAAAAGACGGTGTCGATTTTCTCTTACCGCAGGCAAAAGTCGTGATCGAAAGTCACGGGAAGGGCAGTCATATTCGCGCATTTTTGTTTCATATCAAAGAAAAGATCATCCAAGGTTTTGATCGCAGTTTACCGGTACCGGAAAATGCGCTCTTGGGCGGACTCGTACTCGGCGCAAAGTCTGCGATTCCAAATGATCTTCGCAATGACTTTGTCCGCACCGGTACGATCCACATCGTCGCACTCTCCGGCTACAACGTCACCATCGTCGCGCTCTTTTGCATGAAATTATTGCGGACATTTTTTAGCGAACTCGTTTCGCTCTATGCAGGCATTATCGCGATCATATTGTTTGCGATCATGACAGGCGCCGGTGCGACCGTTGTTCGCGCGAGTGTCATGGCGATCATTGCATTACTTGCGCGCAGGTCGGGCAGGGAATTTGATGCGGGACGAGCGCTCGTGATTGCAGTATTTTTTATGATCCTCCACAATCCGCTTGTTTTGCCCTATGATATTTCGTTTCAACTTTCCTGTCTTGCGACACTCGGGCTCATTTACATCACGCCGATCACGATCAGGTGGTTCAAAAAATTACCTGCACGTTTTGGTATTCGCGAACTTGTCGCAGCAACCGTTGCAACCAATATTTCTGTCATTCCGTTCATCGTATACAAAATGGGAATTGTCTCGCTCATCACGCTTCCGGCAAATCTTTTAATTTTGCCGATCATTCCTGCGACGATGCTCTTCGGATTTTTTGGCGGAGTGTTTTCATTGCTCTCTGTCATCATTGCATACCCGCTTATATTTTTATCGCATCTTTTCCTCTCGTATGAAATACATACGATCCATCTTTTGTCGCAAATTCCATTTGCCGCAGTGACTATTTCTGATGCCCCGGCACTTTTGATCGTTCTCGTGTATGGAGCGATCATTTTTTGGGTCTTTTATTTCCATACAAGATCTCGTTGACAGGTCATTTTTTAAGGCGTACAGTTAAAGAAAATTTTTTGTCATGAAAAAGGAAAAAACAACCTCAGCAATTGAGTATGATTTGACCATGACCGCGGCAAGAAAATTGCTCCACATGGCCAAAAATACGCTCAAGTCGTACATAGAAGAAGGCGATATCCCTAAAAAGGCGTTCTCTGCTACTTTAAGAAAATTAAGTTCAAAAGAACTTGCCAAAGCGCTCGGCGTCCCTGATCTCACTGAATTGATAGCTACACAGAAGGCACAAGAAATATTGGAGATAGCTTCTCCGCTCAAAGAATCGATCTGCAGATCGCGCGGTATACCCTGTTATCGTTTTAAAAAGCGCGGAAAACCGCGCCGGAGCTCGCACATACTTTTTGTCGCTTCGGAAGTAAAAATCGCCAAACGATTTTTCTTGTTCCAGAACAGCCTCATGGGCAGAGAGTTCCAAGCACAGCATCGTCTGTTGTCCCTATTAAAAAATGCGCTTTTTGGAGAAATTAAAAATCACACGAGCGAAGATTTCAAAATGATCATGGAATATCTGAAGGGGGATTCGTATGATCGTATTAGTTCACTTCGCAGGCTCTCGAGCGATCAAGTGCGCGCGAGGCTCTATCCTTTTGTGAAATGGTTTCCCTTGCTCCTCAAGGATTCTCTCAAGTATTTTGAATTTTTAGGTGCTGGAGAGCTATTACTTCCTTCGGAATTGTATCGCAGATATGTGAGCCTCGAGCATGAACTCTCCCAGTTCAAAAAGGAGAATGAAGCACTGAAACTGCAAATAGTATTACCTGTGGGGACATTCCAAAAGGTCATAGACAATGGGTATGAGCCCCAACTGCCAATTGAAAAACTCCCACTCCGTCATTCTGAAATAAGAGCGTTACGGGAAAATGGTATTCCTAATTTAGGAACGCTTCTGACCTACAACAGGGTTACTTTGCGGGACAAGAAAGGTTTTGGCCCGGTCCGAGTAGTTCATATCGCTGAAATGTTGGCGGAGCAGTTCCATCTCAATTTTTGATTTCCTTTTCAGTAAATAAAAAAGTCACAGATTTTTTCTGTGACTTTTTTGTATGCGGAAGGCAGGGGAGGGTGTTGTTTGACTAAGCTAATAAAATGTGATATAATGCACGAAACCTTAAAATTTCGAGAAAATGAAAAAACTGATCAAATTACTGCTCGTGTTGCCACTCTTTGCACTTGTTGTTTCTTCTTGTAAAAAGGAGGATACAACAGCGTTTTATCACTTTGTTAATGTCCCCGACACCGCATGGGAGAATCATTATATTCCCGGAGAAAAATGGGAGTTCAGTTTAATTTTCACCGGACATTCGTATATTAATGGTCATGAGATAGTCACAGACACTTTTGTGGCAGTAAGCGACACCGTACTTAAACTATCAACCGATAAAAATAATAGTAAAGTTTGGTGGCATCAATCGTACGCAAAAGCGATTCATTTCAAAGGAGATAAATTTGATTTGACGCTCTGTGACTTTTTTAGCATCGAAAGCGGTGTTAATACCATCAACGGTGTTTTCTTGTCTGGAGAATTACAGGACCTTACATTTATCGTTTCTTCATTTTCTTTTAACGGAGAAGATGTTTTCAAAAGTGCTGATAGCACTATGATGGCATCATGCAATACCTTTTATTCAGATGATGTGTACATGGAAATACGACGAAAGCTTTGAAAATGACAGATACTAAAATAAAAAAGCAGTGAATTTTGTTTCACTGCTTTTTTATTTGTGTAAATTTATTTTACGGTATTAAAATTTTCTTCGACGACAGACCAGTTAAGATTTGTGAAGAAACTTTCTACGTATTTTTTCTTTTCACTTGTCGGAAAATCATAGACGAATGCATGTTCCCACATATCGAGCGCGAGAATCGGTTTTAATCCTTGCAAATGCCCCAAATGCTGTTCATCCACCCATTGGGTCAGGAGATGTCCTGATTCTTTGTCGTAGTAGAGTATTGCCCAGCCGATACCACGCGTGAGTGCGACGCCCGTCAATCGGGCAATACATGCTTCATATGAACCCCATTCTTTTTCCATTGCGGCGCGAAGTGCGCTTTCTACTGAAAGCGCCTTCGCGCCGCCTTCAAACTGCGAAAAATAAATTTCATGATTGCGCATACCATCGTATTCGAATGCAAAACGGCGCTGAAGTTCTCCCAGCTCATACGCATTTTTTTCAGCGTCTTTTGTGAGTTCGCTTATCTGATTCAAAATATAATTTGAAAATTTTACATAACCCGCATAGAGCTTTAGATGCTCCTCGATATTTTTTCGTGAGATCCCGGCAAGTTCAGGAATCGTAAATGTTTTTGGAGTGAAGTATTCGGTCATAAGATTATAGATTAGTTATTAACAGAGCCAATTATACCATATTTGCTATAGCTCGAAATGATGAGTACAATGAAAGTATTATCAAATCATAGTCTTAAAAGAAATGAATCAAAATCCTCAATACAACGCATTAAAAGTGCTCATCCTCATCGCCCTTGTCGGGGCAGTCGGATATTTCATTGTGAAGAATTCACGGACAGGTGCAGATACTGCCTCGGTCATTGCGCCACAGACGACCGTGGTAACTGGAACGGGAGAGAACGCGAGTATCTCTATTTATTGGTATGCTACTACTGGTAATCCTTGCAATGCGACATTCTTTAGCGGTCCGAACCAGACCGGAGAAGTGATCGGTTGGGGAGGAGGTATCTCCATTTTTGGTAGCCCATGTATTCTGACATGGATTAATCCAGCGACTAGTCTGTCTTCAAACACAGGACAAGAAGGTTCAAGCCCAGTGCATAATCTGAAGGTCGGAGCCAACGCCTCTGGAACACTTGCCGTGAGCGGAGATAATGCGGCAGAGGTCTTGCAATTCAAATTGTTCATGCTCGGTACTACAAAAATCTTGAGTGGTAAAATGGATCTTCCGACGACGAATGCGATCAGGGGATTTCAGTCGCTCAATAAATTGAAAGAAACTGGAACACTCACTCCTGAGACCGTAAAAGCGATCGAGATAGGAATCGGAAAGATCTCGGTCGTCGCTAAGCAGATGACCAAGTAATTGAAATGAGGAAATTATAAAGAAAAGCCCGACGCCTGCGGCGTCGGGCTTTTCTTTTTGCTACAGTGATACTATGAAAAAATCTGTACGACTCGAATTTTACTTTATCGCAATCGCGCTTTTTTTCTTGTGCGGATATGTCTGGCATTCAGTCTTTGTGCTCGAACATGAAAATACAAAACTCAAAGTCGCAGTCCTTGATATCGGACAAGGCGACAGTATCTATGTTGAAGCGCCGAACGGCAGGCAGATGCTCATCGACGGCGGACGGACGAGCAAAATTTTGAGTAGACTTTCCGAAGTGATGCCGTTTGGTGATCGGTCTATCGACGTCCTTGTCGTGACGAATCCTGATGCTGATCACTTTGCCGGATTTATCAATGTGCTCGAAAATTATGACGTCGGAATGGTGATGGAATCGGGGACCGTTTCGACCTCAAAAACATACAAAGCTTTTGTTGCGCTCCTTGCAGAGAAAAAGATCCCAGATGTGCTCGCGCGAAGCGGTATGGATGTCCTGCTTGATGCGAAAAAAAATGTC
Organism: Candidatus Nomurabacteria bacterium; assembly: GCA_943356425.1. Taxonomy (GTDB): domain Bacteria; phylum Patescibacteriota; class Minisyncoccia; order Phycocordibacterales; family UBA9973; genus CALRFE01. Next base: position 1,409 of record CALRFE010000011.1, on the reverse strand, counting down.
CACATGGAAATTTTATTTCCTGATCGGGACGTATCGCATTTTACGCACAATGATGGATCGATCGTATCTAGGCTCATCTATGGTGCGACGAGCGTCATGCTCACCGGCGATGCGACGAAGCACACAGAGAATATTTTAGTATCGAAATATCCGAAAGAAGAATTGGAGAGTACGATATTGAAAGTCGGACATCATGGCTCACGGACATCAAGCGGAGCATCGTTCGTCAAAGCAGTCGCTCCAAAGTATTCGGTGATTTCAGATGGTAAGAATAATTCCTATGGACATCCGCACAAAGAGACGCTCGATACGCTCTTGTCAGCTGGCGTGAAAATACTGCGCACAGACGAGCTTGGCACGATTGTATTTCAATCGGACGGAATTGAATTTATGAGAAGATACCAACATTAAATGACGCGCGCCACAGGCGCGCGTCATTTAATGTTGGTATCTTTACTCTTTTCTCTAAAAACAATGATGGTCCCAGATCGTTGTCGGTTCCGCTCGGGGAAGCGGTCTTCCTTCGGGCGGAGTCTTTTCGAGCATGAAGATCATCTTGAAGCTCATGAGCGCTTGTTCGTCAGGGTGGGACGCGTTCCATTCACGGCAGATATACTTTCCGTAGAGTTCACGATATGCGGTGTAGTTCTTGCTCCAGAGATTCATGAGGTATTTTTGCCAACGCTGGTTCTTGTAGAGTGCCGAAATATATTCTGGTCGATCATAGGAGAGTGTTGGCGGATTTTTTGCATACACGCCGTCTCGGAAGACATCCGTTTCCGTCCCATCGCGAAGCGTGCCAGGAAAGACATACCAGCCATCTTCGGTGAGCGGTGTCGGTGCGAACATATCAAATTTTTGATCAAGACGGGTGAGCCATCCGATCCATTCTCCGTGCGGTTTTATGAAATTGCGATTGCCAATAGTATCAATATTCCAAAGGACGATATAGACAAGAAGATATCCAAGAAGGACCGATCGGACCCCGTACGACATTTTTTGTGCAAATGTTCTCTGCTTCGGCGGTTGTTCGGGTTGGCAGACGAGCGTCCGACTGTTTGCGACACGACGATAAAAAAATTCACCGATGTGACTCACGATCGGTAATCGTGCAAAAAATGCGAGCGGTGCAAAAAATGGCGAGTATGCAAGTACGGTCGCAATGCCCGCAAATCCATAATGATGTACTCCGTTCTTGTCGATGACGATCCATGAATTATGCGCGAGCATCTCGTCTTCGAGTTTTTTATCGGTCGATGACGGTGCAATGATCGTCGTCGGTGCGAGCATGAATACTTTGCGGATGATGTTGGTCATCTTTGCACAGAATGTGCAATCGTAATCATAGTAGATCGAAAGTCCGGTCCGTGCGCGTTTTTCGAACCATGTACGGATACTGATGATGATCG
>CALRFE010000010.1 GCA_943356425.1 Candidatus Nomurabacteria bacterium | reverse complement strand
ATTCTTCTTTAGTCCAAGAAAATGTTAAGTTATATAATTTGAGGCATTTTTTATAGCATCCTTATTTTTTAAAATTCCTGCGATCTTTTCAAACCAGGCACCGAGTTCTATATCGACGATATAACTTTCGATATCTTCGTCTTTGATACCAAATTGTTCTGCAAAGCGAATACGTTTTGCTTCGGGAAGTTCGGGTAGCCCAGCTTCTAGTTTTGGGACATCAAAAGCTTCACTTAAAACAAGTTTTGGTAGATCTGGATCCGGAAAATATCGGTAATCTTGCGCATTTTCTTTTGAGCGTTGGGAGAAAGTAGACTGCTTGTTCTCGTCCCATCCGCGCGTTTCCTGCACGATCTCATTTCCACGACCTTCTTCAAGCAACTCGGTCATACGTTTTATTTCGTATTCCGCCGCACGTTCAACCGCACGAAATGAATTGATATTTTTCACCTCCACTTTCGTGCCAAATTTTTCCGGATCATCTGAAACTGAGATGTTTAATTCGACGCGCATCTGTCCTTTTTCCATGTTCGCCTCCGATACATCAAGACACCGCAACAACAATTGCAGTTCACGTCCAAAATTTCCTGCTTCTTTGGAAGAATGAATCACTGGTTCAGTCACGAGCTCCATAAGCGGGACTCCGGAGCGATTAAAATCGACAAGCGAATAGTCTCCTTTGTCATGCGTGCTTGTCGCCGTATCTTCTTCTAGATGTATGCGTGTCAATTTCACTCCAGCAACTTCTCCTCCCGATACGATCGGATATTTATACTGCGATATTTGATACGCTTTTGGAATATCAGGATAAAAATAATTCTTGCGATCAAACTCAGTGAAGTCTGCGATCGTCCCGCCAACCGCAAGTCCGACTTTGATGACATTCTCAACTGCTTTTTTGTTTATTACGGGCAATGCGCCGGGGTGCGCCATACAGACCGGACAGACATTCCAGTTGGGCCGTTTTTCGTCAGGATCATTCTTGCAAGCGCAGAACATTCCTGTTTTTGTATTAAGTTCGGCATGGACCTCAAGTCCTATGGTGGTAAAATATTCTTTCATTACCCAAAAGTATACCGTTTTCAAGCGTTTTTTCAAAATATCCTTATATTGCTTGACTAATTCATTATAATATGCTATTATAAGCCTAACTAAAACTACCGTCATGAACAAAAAACACCTTAACAACACAAAGAGATTCATTGGTAACAGCAGAAAAGCTGAAACTTGGCTTACCCGGAACAACCATTACCTGGTGCGCTTCACCTATGGTGATTTTAAAAATCCGAACTACGAGTACTACTGCTTCAACGCTGACGGCACATTGTTTGAACAACAGCCGACAAAGAATGATTTTGACCTCGAAGTCGCCGCTCTGCGTCGCAGAAATTACAAAAAAATTACCATGGTGCGCAAAAAACTTTTTACAAAGTTTCTTGCGTCAGCAGGTTTTGCGACTGAAGAAGTTGCAAAAGGTTCGCCGACCAAGCACAATGTGGTAAATAAAATCAGGACAGAGATGAAGCACTTTCCGAAATCAAGAGAAGATTTCCGCACACAACAAAACAATGAGGTTTTGAACAAACTGCGTGAAATGCTTCCGGAAGAATCAGTGAACGAATCTGTTGCTGCGTAACAGTTGGAACGGTATTTAAAAAAAAATTGGGCCTTGGAATTATCCTCGGCCCAATTTTTTTATTGACTTTTTGTTATTTTTACTGTATACTGCATTTCAAAATCACACCTTAAACAAACATCATACCACCATGAAATCATCAATCAATCTCATCATCTGTGACGATGAACAAAGCAACAATGGATTTCCCCTCTACATTCTTGCAAAAGACATGAACGGAAGCCATCATTTTTGTTCCAAGGAAAGCACTTTGGCATACCTTGCAAAATCTAAAGATGTGGACAAGATCCTCCATGTCGCGGAATACGACACGCATGTAGGCAAAGTGAATTATTCAGCACTTCCGACAAAAGAAACTGCCAAAACGAAAGAAGCAGAATCATTTTTTGAACATTTAAACCTCACTACTGTTAAGAAAACAATTACTGCTCTCGAAGCGCCGGTTACTCTTGCCGCAAATGAGATTTTCATTCCTATTAATAAGCTGGATAGCTCGATTAGACATTTGTTCCATGGTTGACTGTTAGTTGTAAACTTTTTTTGAAAAAGAAAAAACCGCCCTGAGTTTGTCTCAGTGCGGTTTTTTTATTCCTAATTCAGAGTATGTTCCCCTCCTTTATAAGGAGGGGTGGTCGCAGACCGGGGTGGTGCAAGTATTTTATATTTCTCACCACCCCTAGCCCCTCCTTATAAAGGAGGGGAAAAATTCATTACTTTTTCTTATTCCTCTTTCACTTCAGCATCCTTGATTTCAGGTTCTTGTGGCTGTGCCGTTGTATCTTTCGTATACGTTGCACCCGCTTTGCTCATTGCTTCGCCGATCTTCGACATTTCGCCAGAGAGAGCTTCGGTTGCAGTTTTGATTGCTTCCATGTCACTACCCTCTTTTGCTGTCTTAAGTGCAGCAATTTTTTCTTCAACAGATGTTTTGAGCACAGCGTCAACTTTATCTCCAAAATCTTTTACTGATTTTTCTGCCGTAAAGATAATCATTTCTGCGGTATTTTTTACATCGGCAAGATCTTTCTTTTGCTTATCTTCATCTGCGTGAAGCTCTGCATCTTTCTGCATCTTTTCAATATCTTCCTTTGAAAGTCCTGAAGAAGCTTCAATGCGGATTGACTGTGTCTTTCCAGAAGCTTTGTCCATCGCTTTGACATTGAGGATTCCGTTTGCATCCACATCAAACGTCACTTCAACTTGCGGCATTCCGCGTGGAGCTGGAGGAATGCCGTCAAGAATAAATCGTCCGAGCGATTTGTTGTCAGAAGCCATTGGGCGTTCACCTTGGTTGATATGAATTTCTACCGATGTCTGATTGTCAGCAGCCGTTGAGAAAATTTGAGACTTAGAACTTGGAATCGTTGTGTTTCGTTCGATGAGTTTAGTAGAAACTCCGCCGAGCGTTTCAATACCAAGTGAAAGCGGGATCACGTCGAGCAAGAGCACATCGCGGACTTCTCCGCGAAGCACGCCACCTTGGACTGCCGCACCAAGAGCAACAACTTCGTCAGGATTGATCGAACGATTTGGTTCTTTACCGCCAAAGAGTTTCTTCACTTCTTCAACAATTTTTGGCATACGAGTCTGGCCACCAACCATAATAACTTCGTTGATTTCATTCATCTTAAACGGAGACGCTTCCATTGCGCGCTTCGTAATCTCAATTGAGCGAGTAATATATTCGTCCGCAATTGATTCAAGTTGTGCGCGAGTCATTTTCAAGAGCAAGTGTTGTGGACCAGCTTCGGTCGACGTAATGAACGGAATATTGATTTCAGTTTCGATTGCCGTCGAGAGTTCGATCTTCGCTTTTTCTGCAGCTTCATCAAGACGTTGCAGTGCGAGCTTGTCACCACGAACATCGACACCTGATTGTTTTTTGAATTCATCTGCGATCCAATTGATAATCTTGTGATCAATATCGCGTCCACCCAAATGTGAGTCACCGTCCGTTGATTTTACTTCAATGACATCGTTTCCGATTTCAAGAACAGAAATATCAAATGTTCCACCACCGAAGTCGTAGACGACAATTTTTTCATCTTTCTTTGTATTAAATCCATATGCAAGCGCAGCCGCAGTTGGTTCGTTGATGATGCGCTTTACATCAAGCCCGGCAATTTGTCCGGCATCTTTTGTTGCCTTACGTTGTGCGTCGTTGAAGTATGCAGGCACAGTAATGATCGCTTCGGTGACTTTTTCTCCGAGCTTTGCTTCAACATCAGATTTTATTTTTCCAAGAATCATCGCAGAAACTTCTTCTGGACGCATCCACTTGTCGCCAATCTTTACTTCGACACCGCCGTCAGTCCCTTTTTGAATTTTGAATGATACATTTTTCAAATCTTTCTGAACTTCCGGATCATCGAAGTTGTGGCCCATAAAGCGCTTGATGCCGTAGATTGTGTTTTCCGGATTTGTCACTGCTTGGCGCTTTGCAAGAAGACCAACCAAACGATCGCCGTTTTTTGCAACAGAAACAATCGATGGCGTCGTCCGCGCACCTTCAATATTTTCTATAATCTTCGGCTGTCCACCTTCAATGATCGCGACCGCCGAATTTGTTGTACCCAAGTCTATTCCAATGATTTTTGACATATATTTTTGAATTAATTAACTTTTAATTTGTTTTTAATATTACTAACCCATCTTTATCTATTGAAAATTTCTTTTTATTTCTAATATATTTTAAGACACTAAAAAATTTTCTCTTCTTTAAATAATCAAGATCGTGATGATTTAAATAGGCTTCTTGTTCTAGCTCAGAATAATGATATGTTTCAACATCTGATAGATGTAAGAAAAATTTTGCATATACATATTCTGTAATCCATAAAACGAATGCGCCGATAAAAAGTAACTCGAAGGTTTGTAAAAAATGAATTCGTTCATGATTCACAACCCATGGAGTTTCAAAAATTGGCTCTTTAAAAAATATAAATGGTGGCCAGGCACAAGCTCTTACTTTTTGAGTGTTCCCAACCAAGAATTGTCCAATTTTTATTGGAATTGTATTGCCATAAACAGCAACATAGCCCTTTTTAAACTTGATCACTCTCTTATTATACTTGTGGAAAACTTTTTTGCAAGTATTTCGCGAACACGAAATCTATGTTAATATATCATTGTATGCCTAAAAAGCAAGATTTTTCAAAGAAAATATTGAAAATATTGGCCGAAAAGCCGGCTATTTCGCTGCCTGAATTGAGAAATAAAATATTAAAAATCACCACCCCGTCTTCCAGACACCCCTCCTCAATAAGGAGAGGAAATCAAGCTCCCCTCCTTATTGAGGAGGGGGTTGGGGGTGGTGATTCATCATACGCCATTACACGCTCGTTAAAAGGGCTAAAGGAGGCTGGTTTAATTGAAAGCCTAAACTCTGGTCAAAACGACTACGCTCGCCTTACAAAGGCAGGTCGTATGAAAGCTAACAGCTATAAACTAGAAGCTAAAAGCTCATTAGTTGACCCATCCTGGGACGGCAAATGGCGAATCATTCTCCTTGATCTCCCAGAATCACGCAAAAGCGAACGCGAATCGCTTCGTTATCTTCTCAAAAAAGCCGGATTTGTCTGTCTCAAAAATTCCGCATGGATTTCTCCCTATCCGTTTGAACACCTCTTCTTAAATATAAAAAAAGACTTAGGTTTAGAAAGCGAATTGATGATTATCACAACCAGTACGCTTGACGAAGTCACAGAAAATTTTTTCTTTAAAAATTTTCGTAAATAGAAGAAACTAAAAAGGCATCTCCCGTAGTGAGCCGAGTATGCATTCGATACGAGGATCTACTACTGGGATTTTGTTTGAAATGTTTGGGAAATAAAATGCTATAATTAAACAGGACGATAGTCTTGTAATGTCAACATCATGTCGTACGTCTTAGTATGTGTAGCTAAAAAGTCGTTTTATTAATAGATAATTTTTATAATGTATATGAAAAAAATAATTGCAGGTATATTGACGGTGAGTGCGTTCGTATTGCTCGCCGGAGTGCTCAGTGTTTCAAAGAGTTATGCTGAAAACAATGGCCAAAATGGTGAACATGGCAATAGCGAACAGCGCGGTTTTGGTGATAGTTTTAACGACAAACATGAGGATCACGACAAACAGAAAAAAGAAGCACATTCTCTTGGCTCAACACTCGAAGTCCATATCGGAGATGATGGAAAAGTCCTCGTTCGTGGTGCGAAAGTGACTAGTGTTTCCGGTACAACGGTCAACGCAACAACAACATGGGGCTCAGTCGTCATGAATTGGGCGATCACTACTGACGGAAACACAGAATTCGTCCGACGTTTCGGTGGCGCAAGCGGAGTGTCTGAGATCTCAGTCAACGACTTTGTCAGTTTTAGTGGCATGATACTTACCACAACCGCATCCCCTATTACGGTCCAAGCAAAAGTATTGAAAAATTGGTCAGTACAGCGCGCGCACGCGACCTTCAATGGTTCTGTGACGAGCATCAATGCTGATGCGAAAAGTTTTGTACTTCAAACTGAAGAACGTGGAACGATCACCGTACAGACGACCGCCGATACCAAAATTGTAAAAGAAGACGCAACAGCCCTCTTTACTGACATCGCCGTCGGAACAAAGATCACTGCGGGCGGATTATACGACAACGCACTCAAGATCCTTACTGCAGATGGCGTCAAGATCCATAAAGGAGATGCTATCCGCACAACACTTGAAGGCAAGGTGAAGACAGCACCAGCAAGCACCACAGCTCCAACGACATTTGTCATTACGGCAAATAATACGGACTACACCGTGAATGTGGGCGTTGATACATCAGTCCTCAATAATCTCTGGCTGAAATCAACACTCGCAAACATCACCATCGACAGCAAGATCCGGGTGTACGGTACCGTGAATTCGAACAATACAGTCGATGCGACCGTTGTCCGAAGCACGTTCTAAAGATACTAACCCAAACAAAAAACTCCCTTACTGGGAGTTTTTTGTTTGGGTGTCGGTGATCTTTTCTATTTCTTCTAAACATTCTCCCAGCTCTTTGCTAAGCTCTGTCACCAGATCCTGAAAGATCTGCTCAGTAGTTTCTGCCGATTGTGTTTTTGGATTTTCGTCTGTCATAGATTTTATTTTTTAGGCTCATCCTTGCGGACATAGAGCTGGTATTTCTTTTCAAGATAGGGTTGGATAATTCTATGTGCTTCGTGCTCAAAAGTACCGGGGTTATCGTATGTTTTTTTATAATTATCAGCAATAGAATCTATCGTGAAGCCACTTTTAGTCAATACGCTCAAAAAATCAGCCGTCATGTTAAGATACGTTGTCACTTGATTATCATTGAATTGTTTTGCGTGACTCATTTCAGCCATAAGACTTGCCTCAGCGTGATTACTCCATCTACCGAGATCCCAAAAACTGACATAAATAATATTATTTACGGGATCATAGTGCCGAGCACCCTGGTAATCTTTTATCGGAGTGAAATGAATATCTTCAGACTCAAATTTGATGCGCGGATTTCCGCACTCTTCTTCTAGTCGCCAAACGAGATCATACAGATTTTTTGCAGCTTTAAAATTACTAGTAGTATCTGAGAAATTTCCATTAAAAATCTCAACTTCTCTTTCTAGATCTTTTTTTAGATCTCCGCGATGCATGCCAGTATCAATTTTTGTGGTAAATAAGAAAGCGTCGAGTTCATCAAGCGACATTGTACGGAAATTACTTGGTATTTCAATATTTCTTTTTTTTAATATTTCCTCAAACAAACCCATATACTCTATCAATTTATCGCCAAGTGTCATTTTTTCTCTGCCGGCCATGACGTTCAATAGGTGATCGGTCTCTCTGTCTGGGTGATGATAGACGAATTCACCTTTTTCATTGGTAGTTTTTGTCAGAGAGTCATGCGTCCGGTAATAGTTTCCCACAGCGAGAACTGAACCAACTAGAATTGTTCGCTGTGTTATTCTCAAGAACTTTTTGACAACGTTCAACGTTTTTTCTTTTATTTTCTGCCACTCTATTTTTTTCTCCGGCGAGAGATCTTCTTCTTTGACGTCTGAAAGTTTCGATGCTGTCTTTTTGAGAAGCGCAATTGATTCCGAAGAAAGCGCGCGTATGTTTTCAAGGCGCAGTTGTCCCTCGTTCTCTACTTTGTCGGTGGATTCAAGAGTGCTCATCCCCTCAATGGCCTGCGCCAAAGATTCCGCATCCGGAATACCAGTCTCTCCATGATTTTCTTTATATGCACCTTCCATAATGGGTTTAATTTTTTTGAAATGTTTTTACCCGCGCTGGGCGAATAATCCGATCTTTCAGTCTATAGCCCGACTGGGTAATCGATGCGATCGTGTGATCTTTTGATTGCTCATCAGTTTCGATCGTCTCGATGGATTCATGGAGATTGTGGTCGAACGTATCGCCTATTTTTGTATCAATCGGAGCCACACCATTTTCAGCAAGCACTTTCAAAAGTTGTGCGTGAATATATTCTACGCCCATGCGCCAGTTCTTTTCGACTTTCTCCCATGCATCTTTGTTAGCAAATGCCATATCATACGCATCGAGCACGGGCAGAAGTTCTTCGACAAATTGCTCGGTCGCGATTTCTTTGACACGAGAAAGCCGTGTCGTATCCTCTTTTTTATAATTCACAAAATCCGCTCGCTCTCGTTGCCAGTTGGTCAGATACTCCATTTCCTTAGCTTTGGCATCTCTCAAGTCCTTGCGGAGCTTTTTGAGCGTTGCCTTGATGTCTTCTTCCCCGTCGTCATTGAAAACAAATTCGACAACATCATCGTCTTCGCTCTCGTCTTTTTCAGGGATATTTGTGAAATTTTCCGGGTCTAATTCATCTACCATATCCGCCATTATACCTTGAAAATAATGGAAATCAATCCTAATAATTCCACTTGTAACATTTCTAGCGATCGCTAGAAATGTTACAAGTATCTAGATCTCATAGTACTCTCTATAATTCCCCCTATTATTGATCGAAAAATAATGGGGTCATTTATACGGCTTAGCCAGTTTGAAAGTTTTAATACAGTCCTTGAGTTTAATTTGACTGAGATATTCAAGAAACTCTTTAGGCAACGGAGATGGTCCAGCCCAAACGCTTCTTTGGAGCATTACGAATCCTGCTTGTTTCAGGTGATACCGAAACCACTCACGCCCAGCCTTTTTGGATTCAGGTATATCGAACATTACAAGCAAATTTTTCGGGGAATTCTTTGGAAAATCAAAAGAAAAAATTTGCAAGGATTGCATTTTATTGGTCACATATTCTCTGCCAGATGCGGTAAGCGACCATCCAGCTTCCTCAATTTCTATAAAGCCTTTTTTATGCAGTCTGCCCAATGAGACTCGGAGTGATCCTCGATTATACTGTTCAAATCTTGGAATGCCTAAAAAATTAACCCGCATACCTCTATAATTGAGCTCTGTATTCCAGAGCTCCTCAAGAATTTCTTCAACAAGCGACATAATTGAATTTTTAAAAAATGTAACATTTTCTGCGATAGCAAAAATTGTTACAAGATTAGTATATTAAGGTATTTATATTAAGGTATTAATGGTTGCTTAATAAAGTGAGAACAAGTTAGTCTCACGCTATATAATTATACCTATAGCACATGAAGAAATTATAAAAAAACAAGATCCCCTTTCGGGGATCTTGTTTTTTTATAAGGTTTAAATTAACGTTTACTCCATTGTGGAGCTTTACGAGCTTTTTTGAGACCGAACTTGCGGCGTTCTTTGGAACGTGGATCGCGTTTCAAGTGGCCAGATTTCTTGAGATTATCTCGGAGTTCGCCATTATAGACAACAAGTGCACGAGAGATACCATGTGCGACTGCTTCTGCTTGTGAATGACTACCACCGCCAGATACTTTTACCGTAACTTCAAATCGTGTTTCTGACTTTGAATCTTCAAGTGGCTTATGGATGACTGTCTGCAACTCTCGTGTTGGAAAGTATACGGCACTTTCTTTATCATTCACGCTGATCGCGTTCTTAGTTGCTTCAAAAAGACGGACGCGAGCGCTCGAGGTCTTGCGACGTCCGACAGCTTCAAAATATTTCTTTGTTGTTTTCTTTTCTGCCATATACTTATTCGCTAATAGTAAGATTTTTCATAAGGATCGGTCGGAGTTTGTTGTTTGGGAGCATGCCGTAGACTGCAAGTTTAAAAAGTTCGCCGTATCCTTTTCGTACCGCCATATGGCCCATCTTTTCTTTTACTAGACCTCCCGGATAGAGCGAATAGCGTGCGTAGGTCTTAGTATCCATTTTCTTTGAATCAATTTTTGCTTTTGAAACATTGACGAGGTGGACCTTGTTAGTCGAGACCTTATTACGTTCAAAAGTCGGGCTATCTTTACCCATCAAAAGTTTCGCTACCGCAGTTGCGGTTCGGCCGAGTGTCTTTCCTTGTGCGTCTATCGTGTGGATCATAAAAATTAAAATTATTTTACAAACTCAATATATGCCATCTTGCTGCCATCAGATTTTCGAGGAGCGAGCTTGGTGATACGTGTATAGCCTCCTTTGCGATCCATATAACTTGGTGCAAGTGTTTCGAATAATTTCTTTGTTTCGGTCGCGCGGTTAAGGAGTGTCGCCGTGATCAATCGTTTGGTATTAAGGTCTGCTTTTTTTGAACGAGTAACGAGCTTCTCAATGAACGGACGAAGTTCTTTTGCTTTTGCTTCTGTTGTCTTGATTTTCTCGCGCTTGATAAGTGAAAGTGCCAACCCTTTAATAAGAGATGCTCGCTGTCCGCGTGTTCTTCCAAATTTTCGTACGTTATTGTGGTGACGCATATAATTTTAGATTAAGGATTAAAGAGAAGGGATAAAAGATTTATTTTCTTTGCTCTCTTCTCTATTATTTTTTCTCTATTTTAATGTCATGCCGTAATTTGATAATACGCGCTTGATTTCCTGGATACCTTTTTCGCCGATACCTTCGATTTCAAGCAGGTCTTCTTTTTTCTTGCGCGCAATACCACCGACCGTGCGAATATTCGCATCAGTCAATGCATTGAGCGTGCGAGTTGAAAGATCAAGTGTATCAATACGGGTCTTCATGACATCGCTCAGATCTTCTTTTTTGCCATCAGCTGGCGTTTCAGTACTTGTTTCTGATTTTGGTTCCATGACCATGCCGGATTCTTCGATTTCGTTTCCTTTGAACCCAAAAATTGCTTGGAGTTGCAAGATCATGATCTCAATAGATCGCTCGAGTGCTTGGTGTGGAGTGAGTGTGCCATCGGTTTCGATGATCATACGGAGACGGTTGTGGTTGGTCTTGTCACCGACACGCATGTTTTCGACTTCATAACCGACACGGCGAATAGGAGAAAAAATCGCGTCAATTGCAATCGTGCCGATATCCACTTTTCCTTTTTGATGTACATCGCGCGGAACAAAACCGAGTCCTTTTTCAACGACCATCTCAATAGAGAGATTCGAGCTCTTGTCGGTAAGTTCACAGATATATTGTTCTGGATTGAGCACTTCGATCTGGCCTCCGGCCTTGATATCTTTTGCGGTAACAACCTTAGCTCCTTTTACTGAGAGCGTAACGGTCTGAGGCTCATCAGAAGCCATCTTGAAGCGGACTTTCTTGAGATTGAGTAATATGACGATGACATCTTCTTTGACACCGTCGAGTGTTGAAAATTCATGCGCTGCGCCTTCGATCTTGAGCGAAGTGATCGCTGCGCCTGGAAGCGAAGAAAGGATGATGCGACGAAGACTATTGCCGAGTGTATGGCCATACCCCGGATACAAACTATCAATTTCGTACACGCCCTTGATATCGTCTTCAGAGACGATGCGAGGCTTAGATGGCAAAATAATATTATAGTCAATCATATAAATTTTTTTAATTACGTTTTAAAATAAAACGACGCACTTAATTGTTCTTAACGACTATAAAACTCGAGGACCGCGTTGAGGTTGAAGAATCCTTCTGTGTGCTTCGGCTTCTGAGAAACTTTCGCTTCCATCTTTGACTGATCAAAGGTAAGCCATTCAGGGACAGTGTACGTCTTGAGACGAGCATCCAATCCGTTAAAAAATCCTTTGCTACGGCTTCCCTCGCGGACGCTCACTACGTCACCAGGGCGAATAGCAAATGATGGGACCGTTGTTCTTTTTCCGTTGACCATGAAATGTCCATGAGAGACCATCTGACGAGCGAGTGCGCGAGTATTTGCAAGACCGGTACGGTAGACGACGTTATCGAGACGTGATTCGAGTGATTCAAAGAGCGAATCAGTCGGAGCAGCGCCTTTCTTTTCAGTCGCTTTTTTTACATAATTTGAAAATTGTTTTTCACTGACACCGTAACTGAAGCGCACTTTTTGCTTCTCAACGAGGTGTGCTCCGAAGTCTGAGAGTGGTTTCGGGCGCTTATCACTGCGTTTGCCTTTTTTGTTCGCAGCAGATGCAGCAAATTTGGCGGTCTGGCATTTTTCATATACCCCCGCTCCAAGACGTCTGCAAATTTTGTATTTCTTTGGCTGTATCATAATAAAATTAAGTTAGTAATTAGAAATGCATTATAAAAAAATTAAACTCGACGCGGTTTTTTAGCTTTTGGACCGTTGTGTGGGATCGGTGTCTGATCTTTTACTGTGGTGATCTCAATATTGTGTGCCATAAATGCACGAACTGCTGGCTCACGTCCTGAACCGACGCCCTTGATGATGACATCTGCTTCTTTTACGCCGAGCACTTCAGCTTTTTCACCGATAACATCGCCGACTTTCGTTGCAGCGAATGGAGTACCTTTTTTAGCACCACGAAAACCAAGAGAACCGGCTGATGACCAGAAAAGTGTCGCTCCTGTCTTGTCAGAAAAGACGACCTTCGTATTATTGAAAGTTGCTTCGACGTGGAGCGTTCCAGCGACGATTTTCTTCTTAGGAGCCTTTGGAGCTGCCACCACTTCAGCGGTCTTGATCTCTTCTGCTCCGGTTTCTGTTGTTGTTTTTTTCTTTGGCACGAAATTTAATGATGAATTACAAATTATTAATTACGAGTTACAAAAATTATGTCTTTGATTCTTTTCGGCGTCCGCTTGCCATCGTCTTTCTGACATTTCCACGGATCGTTCTTGAATTTGTCTTCGTGCGCTGGCCACGGACCGGAAGACGGCGCATGTGGCGAACACCGCGATATGCTTTGATATCTTTCAGGCGCTTAATATTCGCTCCGATCTCGCGCTTCAAATTTCCTTCGATTTTGAGCTCTTCGACGATCTTACGGATGCGATTTTCTTCATCGAGAGTCAAGTCCTTTGCAAGACGTGAATGTTCGATATTGACTGTATCTAAAATTTTACGAGCGCGAGAGATGCCGATGCCGAAAAGAACGGTCAATCCGGTCTCAAGGCGCTTTTCGTTAGGAATGGTTATACCAAAGATTCTCATTTTTATTGTTTTTGCTTATGCTTAGGGTTAGTACAAATAACGCGAAGGTGGCCCTTACGAAGGACCAATTTGCATTTAGCACACATTTTCTTGACTCGTGATCGTACTTTCATAATTTTATCCAAATTGCACTAAAGTACTTTAGACTACAATACAAAATCAAGGGATTTCCCCTTAATTTTCGTCTAAAATACTCTGTTATTTGGTTGTGTTTAGATAATACCTCAAACCATTAAATAATGCAAGCTCTTTTTATCCTTTTCGTGGAAAACTAAAGGCGCTTTATAATCCTGCCTTTTCCACCGTACGGGTCCATGACAACTTCAACTTTATCTCCGATCAATACCTTGATCCTGTTCATGCGCATCTTACCTGAAAGGTATGCAAGAACTTTTTGGCCATCGGAAGCCTCTACTCGAAAGAGCGTACTCGGAAGTGCTTCATATACCGTGCCGATGATTGTCGTCTCTTTTTTTTCTTCCATAATTTACTTGCTCTATCGTAACAGAACCAACCGGTAAGGTCAATCAATTATTGAAAAGGGTTTTTCATCTTAATAATAATATCTCTGCCATTTTTGGGAATAGCACGGACCCAAAATGGCGAGATAGAGAGCTCGGCTTTGTCGACCTCGACAAACGATGCCATGATCGTCCCGAATTCTTTTTTTGTTTTTCCTTTGAGCGCGTCGACAACTTTTGTCTGATCGATGTCCCAAATTATTTTTGGATCACCGTCGATCTTGAGATCAAGCTCTGCTTCTTTGGAAGGATCACTGCTACCAAGAGCGCTCGGAATTATTTTGACTTCGTGCATGTTTACGATAGATTCATGTCCATCCTTTTTGTCCTTGAGCACAAGGCCGAGAATATAGTCAGCATATGTTTTTTCTGGAAAAAGATACACATAGAGCGTTCCCTTCTCGGTGAGCGTGATCTTGTTTTCAGCGCTCGTCTGCGTGACCCCTTCCGGAGAGATTACGAATATTTTGCCTTCGTCATAGGAAAGATATCCTTTAGGAATCTGAGAAAATGCTTGCGTCGTCAGAGTTTCAACAAGCTTTTTAGCGAGATCATCTTTTGCTTTTGAAACTACCGAGGCATCACCGACGAGCATTTTCCCAGAAGCGCCACCTGTAATCGCCGTTTTTATTTTTGCGCTGAATTTAGCATATTTAGGAGAACTCTTGAGCCCTGGAATCGTCAAGTCGCCAGTTGCGAGATTGTAACTTTCTCCCGGCTGATCCGCGACAACAGCAACATCGATCGTGCCGGCGACCGTTTTACCTGATACGATGGATTGTCCTGGTACTGTGACATCTTTGGTAATACGATAGATCTTCCCATCTTTTGATTCCAGACGGGTCGTCGCGACAAGTTTTTGGGTCGCATAACTATAGTTATTGAAAATCGTGACCGTGCCGGATGCTTTTTGTAAGACCGTATCTTCTTTTGTAGCATCGATCGTCGTATGTTCTTCTCCATCAACCGACATGATCTCAAATTGCAATTTTCCCTCAGCTGGATTTTTGTATGCGGTCACGGTCTCGTGTACTGAGTCGATCTCATTTTTGGGAGTCAGGGTGACATCAGCTCCTGAAAAAAATATCGAGAGCACGAAGAGGAGCAGCACGATCGATCCGCCCGTGATGATCCAGAGCCGCATGCCTGGTCGACGTGGCGCATGATCAGTGTCATCAAAATCAGTCGGACGAAAGGTCGTGCGACCGCTTGATCCACTTTCTTCAGCTTCATATGAATACTCTTCTTCTTTCGATTCGATCCGCGGTGCTCGAGTATTTTTCTTTGTCAGTGGTTTGATATCCTCCAACATATTTCTCTGCATATATTGTTATTGTACACTATTTACGAATAATGCATCAACCTTAGGAAGTGCATATGTGGCATCTTCTGTGAGCGCATGCACATAGGGGACCAAAAATGAGCTCGAGAGTACGATCACCGTTGGATTTTTTTGCCCGAGTGTAAATGTACGGAACGCATCTCCTTTGAAAATTTCGGAGAACCAAGCCGCCGTACTATATGGCGCGACCAACACGACGGTCTCGGGCAAGAATCGGGCATCTTTTGCGGATTGCACAGAGGCGATGATATTTTTCTGTATAGCAAGCGACATCTTTGAGAAGATTGCTTCTATCTTTTGTGCCTCGGTCGCAATAAGTTTTTTCTCGAGCGCAAGCGACACATAGGTCTCTGCCTCTTTTTTTGAGATCTTCAGTTCTTTTGCGACCCCGAGCGCGATCGAATCAGCACCAAAAGGGACCGCTATCGCGCAGAAGCAAGCATTGTCTTCAAAAATCGAAAGTGTGCTCGTCGTTGACGCTACATGATACGCCGCAAGTGTCCGTTCGTGAGGGAAAATACTACGAACGACCGTTCCGAGCGCAACGGTCCTCGAATGGAAGGATATTGGGATGTGTCTCGTGTGATACTGTGATTCAAGAACTGTCCGTATGTTCTCAAGCAACATTTTTGGCGCAACGGAAAGATACGCATTGCAAGCAATTTTTGTACATTTTTTCCCGATAGGATCGTCTGTTGGATATCCATTGAGCATCATGCTCGTAATTTTGCGCTCAACGGGCGCCACTACTCCGTATGTTTCTTCATACGCCTTATACAAAGGATCTGTTACGTCAATTCCATGAGAAGCGATCAGTTCTTCATACGTCCGAGCATCTATTTTTTTTGCGGTAGTAAAACT
>CALRFE010000009.1:14129-16393 GCA_943356425.1 Candidatus Nomurabacteria bacterium | reverse complement strand
CCTTCTTGGAATGCAAGATGCGGTAGGTCGACAAGATAATATTCTCCCTGTGCATTATCATTCTTAAGCTCGCGCATTTTTTCCCACATCCACGGACCATTAAATACGAAATACGCCGGATTTACTTCGGTGATCTTTTGTTCATGCTCTGTCGCATTCTTTCGCTCGACGATGCGTTCAACATCGCCGTCTGCATTACGGATGATCCTTCCAAAATTATCGAAGGCGTCTTTTCTCCACTCATTGAAATCAGTGATTTCGGTCGTTGCCATCGTCAATATCGCGTCCGGATTATTTCTATGTTCCTCGATCAATTTTTTGATCGTCGCACCACGCATGAGCGGCTGATCGGAGAAAAGAACAACGATCACGTCTTTATCTTTTCCAATATGTTGCTCTGTGATTTTTACCGCGTGCCCAGTACCCAATTGTTCATCCTGATGCGCATATTGATATTCGCCACCGATCGTATTGATGACCTGATCTTTTTTATGCCCGACGACGATGATCGGTTTCTCTGAAATTCCAATATCTTTGACCGCAGCGAGCACATGCACCAAAAACGGCATACCCCTAAGCGGTGTCAGAGCCTTTGGCAATTCTGATTGCATGCGTGTTCCCTTTCCCGCAGCCAAGATGATGATCTGTACATTTTCCATAAATATAAAAAGCTCCTTGCGAAGCTCATGTCGAAAGCATATCTTATTTTTTAAATATTTTCAAATCTCTCATCTGTTCGCGATACTATTGTACACGCCGTAAATGATACCGGCGAAAACCAAGAGCGCGACTGCGACTGCGGTGTTCATATGCTAAGTATAGCGCGTCATATTTATTTTTACAAAAGATATTAGGAGATAAAAAAATCCTCCATGATACATGGAGGATTTTTTTATTTTTTTGAGCTTTTAGTTACTCATAATGAGCACATATAATCGGACATCCGAATTCGGGATGTGATTACTATACTCATTTTCGTCGAAATTTTCAGGTTCAACGAAAGAAACTTTATACGGCTGCAAGCTCACGGCAAAAGTGCTTTCTACACTTTTATTGTCTTCGAGAAAAGAAAAGTAAAACATAACGGTTCGGTGGGTTTTTAATTGTTCATCAACATTATACCAAATATAAACAAAAAGTCAAGTAAATCTACCTGGGTATATATCCCTTGTGAATACAGCGGATTTCGCCGGGGTATTGAATTAGCCTTGATTATATGGTATAAATCATCTGAAAAAAGGTTCTTGGCATTCAGCCCGGAATAAAACAAATTTTTAAAAAGGAGGATAAAAGATTGAAAAAGAATGAAATTAAGTTCCGCTTTAATGATGAAGATTTCGTAAAATCTTCATGGTCAAAAAACAACCCGCAAACTTGTGTGGAAATCGCGATGAATGAAAAATTTGTGGGAGTTCGGGATAGCAAGAATCCCACACAGCAACAGTTGCTCTTTAGTCATGATGAATGGAATGCGTTCATCAAAGGCGTGAAAGGGTTGGAATTCGACCTCAAATAATAAGAAGTATCAATGCTTCTTTACGGTACGAGCAGACCAAGGTCTGCTCGTATTTTTTTATTGAAAAATATTTATTATATGGAACACGATAAACAACAGAGCCCGTCCTAATAGGACGGGCTCTGTTACTGTAATTCTTAAATTATTGGATGTTGAAATTATACGTGCCGTTGTATTGGATGGTCGTATCATTGCAGGTCTGTCCATTCCAAGTCTGTCCTGTCGGACAAGAACATACACCATCGCTATTCAACGAACGTGGACGATCACATGATGATCCAGTTGTTGTTGCTGGGACACACGATCTTCCGTCCCAGATCATTCCTTGATCGCAAGTGGGCGTCTGTGTTACTGAAGTAGCGCACGTTTCCCCGTTCCAATTCTGTCCTTGCGGACAAACACAATTGCCACTCGAATCGATTGCGCGCGGTGAACTGCAGATCGGAACGACTTCTGTATGAACGCATGCTTGGCCATTCCATGTGTATGAAGTATCGCAGGTACAACCTCCGGCAGTGTTCGGGGTGCTATGCGCCCCGCATGCTGTTGGTGATCCTGTACTTGATGACCCTGTGGTGGTAGTTCCCGTCGGAGCGGTCACTTCTTTGGATTCTTCTTTTGGTAATGGCTGTTCGATCGTGCTCGTCTTCTTGAACAGAAGTGTCACTTGATCAACAGGAGGGCTATCTGGAGAAGTGGCGTCCTGTTTGTAGTCAGTAACAACAACATCTTCGAGAGTCGATTCACT
>CALRFE010000009.1:12899-14119 GCA_943356425.1 Candidatus Nomurabacteria bacterium | reverse complement strand
GCTCAAGATCGCTTTTTTGAAATGTGATCCTGTTGCAAGCGCCTGAAAGAGTATTGGGGATGCTTTGCCTGAAAGCATCGAGAATGACAAAGTTCCAGAACCGGAGCTTTTTTGTCCGCCCCAACTAAATGCTTTGACTTCGATCGCGTCAGTGTGTTTTGGATCAGCAGATCCTCCTGAGATCCCCTCAATCGTCAAAAAAGCAACAGTCGGAGAATCAGCGGTGATCGGTTTTAATGAAGACGGCGCAGGATGTTTCAAATAAAAGAACGTTCCAACACCAACACCGGCGACGACGATCGATGCAAGAAAAATTTTAAGAGATAAAGACATAGGAGCAGTTCATAATTATTAACGAATAAAACTACCCTGCTATATTTTTACATTCGCCTTTACATCCCAACCAGCTTTGATGACATCGCTACTACCGCTTCCGCTCTTGTATTCGGTCTGGATCTTGGTGAAGTTGAAAGAGAATTCATCCGTTGGGGTCTCTGTATTCGAAGCAGTTGCTTGATATGAAGTGATCAAGACATCTTGCAAGTCCCAAGTTATCGTGTTTCCACCCGAGACAGCAGTGATCGTTGCTTTTGGAAAATGCTTGCCTGAAGCGACTGCTTGAAAGAGCATCGGAGATGCTTTACCGCTCTTTGCAATGATATGAAAATCATTCATTTTCACTTTACCTGTCCCCATACCGCCACCCATAGCAGATGATCCGGCGTTGGACGCTCCAAAGCTATATGAACTGATTTCAAATTCGCCCTTATGGCCAGACGCAGTTGATTCACCATCGATACCGTCAATTTTTAAAAAAATGTCAGTCGAAGCAGCTGCTGCACGCTTCACTGAAGCCCCGCTCGGCATAACGATCAAGGCGATTATTACGAGACACGCACCCAATATTTTTACAAGACGTAGTGGTTTTAATAGAGCCATATATTATAAGTTAACGAGTAATCTATAGATTGTAGTGCTCAAATGAACCGGTGTCAACGTATCTTTGTATCGTCAATTTTTGCAAAAAATTTAAAAAATGGTATACTCTCGGTACTATTTTTGATGCTTGATTTCTTTCGGTATTAGGCATCAGATCTTAGAATTTTGTGTACTGGCCCCATCGTCTAGTGGTTAGGACAGCGGGTTTTCAATCCGTTAATCAGAGTTCGACTCTCTGTGGGGTCACATAAAGCAACAAAGCGGTTTTCAAAGCACTCAAA
>CALRFE010000009.1:5257-12889 GCA_943356425.1 Candidatus Nomurabacteria bacterium | reverse complement strand
TGAAGCCGGAGCGATGTTTTTGTTTGCGTACTCGCAAGGCAAAAACCGCGAGGCCAGGCTGTAGAAAATTTATGTCAGTAAATTTATCGGAAGTCACCACGCGATCTTTGTATGCGCAACATTCATTTAAATTTCGCGGAATTTTTCAGTAGAAAAATATCTGTGACCACATAGTTCTGTACGCGAAGCGTCCAAAATAGACTTCTCTAAGCTCCGTCCGGGGCTGGAAAATTTGTTTTTGACGAAAAACAAATTATTGTGGCTCATCTAATTTTGCATACGAAGCATTTATTTAAATATTGCGGAGGCGGTGAGATTTGAACTCACGATGAGATTTCTCCCATGCTGGTTTTCGAAACCAGTGCCTTCAACCACTCAGCCACGCCTCCATGCAGGAGATAGTACCACATTTTTTAAAAATACATGAACAATAAAAAAAGAGACACTTTATGTGCCTCTTTTTTTATTTATAATTCAATTTGATTCGGGAAATAATTGTTTTTTTGATTGTGGACTTATAGCAAGAGCTCGATTGAAATCTGCATACTTGAGATATCTGACAGAAGCGAGCGCCTCTCCCTGATGTTCAAACCCTCCGTC
Source organism: Candidatus Nomurabacteria bacterium (assembly GCA_943356425.1). GTDB lineage: Bacteria > Patescibacteriota > Minisyncoccia > Phycocordibacterales > UBA9973 > CALRFE01. The sequence continues at coordinate 12,289 of CALRFE010000009.1, read as the reverse complement.
TGGTTGATTTTCACCTATAAGTGCGACACATACAAAGCTTTTCTGTTTTTCTCCTTCGTTTTGCGGATGCGGTTCTAGTATGATCTCAATATCGTTCGAATTTCCAAAATCAAGCTCGATCCAATCCCGCAAGCGCGCTTCCCATTCATACGCGACGACAGGGGCGATTACCACAATGACCGATATGCCTTGATGCAGTTGGTCGAGCATGCTTTCTTTTGCCTCTTCAAGAAATTCCTGATTCAACGCCAGAAGAAAATACATGTTGCGATGTTCTCGGACATATTCAAGCGGAAAAAGTGTGACTGTTTCTTTCGAAAGGAAAAAGCAATAATTTTGCGTCTGTTCAAATACCGGACTCGTGATCCAGTATGCAATGACAAGCTCGGTCTTCGGTGTCTGTTCCATAAGTTGTGAATGTTTTTTGCTATTGTACAACCACACAGAAAAAAGGCAAGCGGAAGTGGTTGCGATAGAGGAATTCTCTCCCTACAGGAGCAGTACACCTTTTCGATGCACTTAAAGCGAAGCTTCTCGTGTATAACGAAAAGGTCTTCGAATCCTCTACGCAAGCAAAGTAGTTTGCTTGCTATCGCGGGCAAAATTGCACTTCGTTTATTTTGTCCGCGATAGAGGATTCGAACCTCTGACCTACCCCACGTCAAGGGGTCGCTCTACCAACTGAGCTAACCGCGGAAGTCGTATTCATTAATTTACATGAAAATCGACTGAAAAACAAGTTGTTTTTCAAATTCAAAAGGGCTGCCGTTCGGTAGCCCTTTTGCGTTTTATTCTACAATTTCTTTTTCAAGGATATTGTGTTTTTGCAAAATCGAAACATAATCCTTTTTTGCAACTTCTAAATCATCATTGACGAGCACTTCATCGAAATCATTTTCAAATTGCATTTCATACGGCGCTTTTTGCAATCGCTCATTTCTTTTTTCTTCCGATTCACTGTTCCTCTCTATGAGGCGATTTCTGAGCGCTTCAACCGATGGAGCTTTTATAAATATCGCAAGCGCTTCATCGCCTAATTCTCTTTTGATATTCTTCGCTCCAAGTACATCAACATCAAAGAGTGCGATACCGCCAAATCCTGCAATTCGTTCTACTTCTGCTCTGAGCGTACCGTAGAAACCTCCCGGATATACTTCTTGCCATTCGAGAAACTCGCCACGAGCTATGCGTTCTTTAAATTCTTCAATACTGATGAAATAGTAATCTTTGCCATCAACTTCACCGGCTCGTGGAACGCGTGTCGTGCAAGAAACTGAAAAAACTGATTTGAAACCGAGTCCCTGTGTGTATTTCATAAATGTTCCCTTGCCCGCACCTGACGGAGCAGTAAGAACGAGTGCTTTCTTCTTCGTCATGTAAAGAGGTTTTTGTTTGAAAGCACTATACATCGACCGCTTTATTTTAGCAAGACAAAATTTGACAAATTAGATTTTTAAGTGTACTATGATAAAAATTTTAAACCCAAATTCTTCAAATTATGAAATCTAATCAAGAAAGTAAGAAGCTTACCAAGAATCAAAAACGCTTGGCTGTAGTAGTTTTAATTGTTTTTGTAATATCTGTTGCAATCGCAATCTACAAATCCCCTTCTTCCAAAGAATTGGATGCGAAACAAATCAAGGAATATGTAGAAGCACATGACCAGTATCCGTTACAGGAAATTTTCATTCCTTTAAAAAATGATTCTCTGCGAAAGGATTCACGCGGTTTCTTAATCAAACCCGGAAATTGGTATCTCTACCAGGACAACAATTTTTATTATATTGCCGAAACTCCAAAAGAACTGATGCAGGATCAGGGTAAGTTTCCGCCAATATATCTTTTGGAAGACACTGGGTGGTTGAACGAACTTTCACTACACACCTATCATTTTAATGATAGAGGCCAATTGAGTGGCACCGTGTATGAATGAAAGTTTGGTTATGATTTGACTGACCGCGTTCCTCTCTTGAAGTAAGATTTCAAATTTCGACTAAATTAAAAAATCCGATACGCTTGCGTGTCGGATTTTTTATATTTCTATCGGCTCTTGTTCGAGCTCTATATTAAAAACAGTGTGCACATTATTTTTTATTTGAGAGACTGTGTTTTTTAATTCTTCATAGGTTGCACGGCCAGTGTTGACGATCACAAGCGCATTATTTGGATAGAGCATCAGATTGCCGAATGTTTTGCCTTTGAGCCCAAGTGTGTCGATAAGCCAGCCTGCGCCGATCTTATAATTGCCATCAGGAAGCGGAAATGCGACAACATTTGAATGCGTGGACTGTATCGATTCATATCTTTCTTTTGAAACAAACGGATTTTTAAAAAAGGAACCGACTGAGGCGATTTCTCGCGGATCAGGAAGTTTTACTGCGCGAATCGCAATGATCGCCGCGCGGATTTGTGCGAGCGTTGGCGTTAGTATTCCTCTTTCCTCAAAATATTTTTTCACTCCGGGATAATTCGGCATCGTTCCTGGCTTTTTTGAGAGTTTGAGCGTGACGCTGGTAATTACATACTTATCTTTTGCTTCATGTTTGAAAATACTGTCCCTGTACGCAAACGCGCATTCGGCGTTTGTAAATGTTTTTACTTGGCCAGTCGCAATTTCATATGCTTCAAGCGACACGAGTGTGTCTTTGATCTCCTGCCCGTACGCACCAACATTCTGGATCGGTGTAGCTCCGACTGTTCCTGGTATTCTAGACATCGCTTCAATACCAGAGAGCCCCATCGCGACTGTTTTTTCTACAAGTGCATCCCAAACCATTCCCGAACCTGCTTTGATCAAAACAACGTCGCCATTTTCTGTTGTTTCAAAACCGTCGATCTCAATTTTTACCACAAGCGCATCGAGCTTGGTTTCTTTGACGATGATATTTGATCCGCCGCCCAAAATAATGACCGGGATACTCTTTTCCTTTCCGAACTGATAACCCGCCGTGAGATCATCTATCGTTTTTGCAACACAAAAATACCGCGCCCGAACCGGCAATCGGAACGTCGTATAGTTCGTAATGTCGATATTCTCAAGAATTTCCATATTGCACTAGTATATCATATATGATATAAATTAGGTACCAGCTGTCAGGTTTTAGCTTTCAGCTTAAACATCTAAGAAATTCAATGCAAAAAACCAAAAACACCCCTAAACAAGCCCCTATCGGTTACTTTATAAAGTCCCTCCGTGAACGACGCGGGCTTACACAAGAAGGCTTTGCTGAGGCTTTGAACACATCGCAAAGCGCTGTTGCACGCATGGAAAAAGGCGATCAAAACCTCACCCTAGAGCAACTCACCAAAATCAGTGATGTTCTTGGTCATAAGATTCTTTCTCTTTCCGATTCAATTGATTTTAAAATTACGGGAGGACGCAAACTTTCAGGTTCTGTGCGTACCAACTATTCAAAAAATGGCGCGATCAACATGCTCTGCGCAACGCTTGCAAATCGCGGTAAAACTATTTTGCATGGCATTCCAAAAATTGAAGAAGTGTATCGCTATATCGAAATCTTAACGAGCCTTGGAATTGCAATTCGTTGGACCGACGATAACACACTTGAAATCGTCCCACCAAAGACGCTTTCATTTAAGACATTTGACGCGGATGCTGCGCGCAAAACCCGATCATTCACTTTTGTCGGAGGACTGCTCCATTGGAGTAAATCGTTCTCATTCCCCCACTCGGGAGGATGTAAGATGGGCGAACGCACTGTTGCTGCGCATAAATACAGCCTTGGAAAATTAGGCGTCACGATCAATACAAAAGAACATGGCTATGATATTCATTACACAAAATTAAAACCAGCACATGTTGTGCTCTATGAATCAAGCGACACGGGCGCGATCAATGCGCTCATCGCCGCATCACGCATTCCAGGTACAACGACAATCAAATTCGCTCCGCCGAACTATCAAGTACAAGATGTTTGTTTCCTGCTTCAAAAAATGGGAGTGCAAATTGATGGCATCGGCACGACGACACTCACCGTGCACGGTGTGGGAGATATCAACAAGACCGTTGAACACTACAATAGCGAAGATCCAATCGAATCGATGTTTTTTTTGACGGCGGGAATCGTAACCAATTCAAAAATGACTGTGACACACTGTCCGATCAATTTCATCGAACTTGAGCTTGAAAAATTAACACACATGGGGCTCAAATGGAGTATGGGTAAAAAATATTTTTCAAACAATGGAAAAACAGAGCTCGTAGACATTACGATTTCCCCTTCAAAGCTCACCGCGCCGCACGACAAACTGCACACCCAGCCATTCCCAGGATTACAAAATGACAATCTACCTTTTTTCGTACCAATCGCCACAATGGCAAAAGGCAATACACTTATCCATGACTGGATGTGGGAAAATCGCGCAATTTATTTTACTGAACTCAATAAACTTGGGGCAAAAATAACACTCCTTGATCCACATCGCGTGCTCGTCGAAGGTCCGACAAAACTTCGCGCCGCACAGATCATTTGTCCGCCGGCACTTCGTCCATCTGCCGCAATATTCCTTTCAATGCTTGCCGCTGAAGGTACTTCGATGCTTCGCAACGTGTATTCTATTACCAGAGGATATGCAGACATTGCAGAACGATTGAATGCACTTGGTGCGAAAATTGAGGTGATGCGGGGAATGTAAAGAGATAAAAGAGCAAGGAGAAGAGAGAAAAGAAAAATGCAGAAGAAGAAAATACAAAAGAAAAAACAAAAAAATACTAAAATCACTATTTTAGCTATTGAAACTTCTTGTGATGAGACGTCGCTTGCGGTTTTGGACGTTGTAGAAAATAAAACGACGACAAATTTTAAAGTCCGCGCACATGAGACCGCATCACAGGCACAATTTCACGCACAATATGGTGGCGTATTTCCAGCGATGGCAAAGAGAGAACACACCCGCGCGATGATGCCACTTTTTTTGCATACGCTCAAAAAAGCAAAAATCGCGCGGGCAAATTCTAAATCCCAAATTCTAAATTCTAAAAAGATATCAGAAATATTAAATCGAGAACCAGATCTTTTAGAACAATTCTTGAAAGAAATTCCGAAAATACAAAAACCACCGATCACCCACATCGCGGTCACCGTCGGCCCGGGACTTGAACCAACGCTCTGGGTCGGTATCAATTTCGCAAAGGCATTGTCGCTCGCGTGGGATATTCCGATCATTCCAGTAAACCACATGCACGGTCATATTCTTTCTGTTTTAGTTCCTCCAAAAAAGAAATCATTCAAGCTAAAAGCTAAAAACTTAAACCTAACAGCTGTATCTCTCCTCGTATCCGGTGGACATACCGAACTTGTGCTCGTAAAAGGCATTGGCAAATACAAAAAAATCGGACAGACGCGCGATGATGCGGCTGGTGAAGCGTTCGACAAAGTTGCACGAATGCTTGCACTACCATATCCCGGCGGGCCGGAAATCTCGCGTATTGCAGAAATTTCACGGAACGATCCATATCTTAAAAAAAGCAGAGTTCCACAAGAAGAATTTTTACCGCGACCGATGCTCCGCAGTCCTGATTTTGATTTTTCATTCTCAGGATTAAAAACGGCCGTGCTCTACCTCATTCGCGATCTGACAAGCCAAACCGAAGCGGCAACAGGCACCGCACAATTGAGCGACATCACCAAAGAAATGATCGCGAGAGAATTTGAAGATGCCGTCGTCGAAGTCCTCACGACAAAATCACTTCGTGCGCTCAAAAAATATAAAGCAAAGACGCTCATCGTCGGCGGTGGCGTCGCGGCAAACAAACAGCTCCGTAAAAAACTCACGCAAATGTGTAAAAAAGAAAAGATCGCCGTTCACTTCCCTACGGGCGAACTTTCGACCGACAATGCGCTCATGATCGCGCTTGCCGGATATTTCAATATCAAAAATGCTGTTACAAAACAAAATTCCCCAAAGCTCGTGGCTTCAGGGAATTTGCAAATTTAAAAAGAATTGATCAATCACTGATTGGCAATCACGCTTAACCGTGAAGCCGCATTGCCAATATAATTACGCGGAGTGAGTTTTCTCATTTCATCACGCACAACATTAGTAACATCAAGTGTTTCGATAAATGCATGTAAAGATTCTTTCGTAACGATTTTATTGCCACGCGTCAGGCCTTTGAGCATTTCATACGAGGTAGAAAAACCTTCTCTGCGAAGAATTATTTGAATCGGTTCAGCGAGTATTTCCCAACGATTGTCCAAGTCAGCAAGAATTTTTTCCTCGTTTACAGAGATCTTACCGAGTCCTTTTAAAATTGATTCATACGCAATAAGACAATACGCAAAATCAGTACCAAAAGTACGCTGTACGGTCGAATCTGAAAGATCGCGTTGGAAACGCGAAATCGGCAATTTTCTGCACAAAAATTCAAAGTTTGCATTCGCTAAACCAAGATTACCTTCTGCGTTTTCAAAATCGATCGGATTTACTTTGTGGGGCATTGTTGAACTGCCAATTTCTCCCTCTTTTGGAATCTGTTTGATCCATTCACGAGAAATGTATCCCCAAATGTCCTGGCAGAAACCGACGAGAATTACATTGACACGACTGATGTTTTGAAAAATTTCAGCATACACATCTTTTGGTTCAACCTGCGTCGTAAATCGATTGTATTCATAGGTAATGTTAAAATCATCGCGCCGGTCCATCATGGACATAAAATCCTGGGTGATGAATGAATCAATTTCATGTTGCCAATCGATCTTAGGATAAGTAACATAGAGCGCTGCAAGGGTGCCTGTTGCACCGCCAATTTTTGCGAGAAAAATTGTATCTCCGAGTTGCGCCATTTGCCGTCCTAAACGCTCAGAAAAAACTAACATTTCTTTTCCAAAAGTCGTCGGCGATGCCGGTTGTCCATGCGTCAAACTAAGCATGGGAAGGTTTTCATATTTTCGAGCGAGATCTTCAATGCCCGTCATTATTTTGTCCTGAGCATCAAGCAGTACACACATTCCGTCGTACAATTGCCAACAGCGAGCCAAATTGTCGGTGTCTTCAGAAGTAAGACCC
>CALRFE010000009.1:0-5247 GCA_943356425.1 Candidatus Nomurabacteria bacterium | reverse complement strand
AGTCCGAAGTGAATAAATGGAATAAGAAATTTATAACGAGTATCTTTTAATTTTTCCTGAAGGAAATACTCAACTGCTTTAACATCATGATTTGTCGTCTTTTCAATTTCTTTTACGCGGAGCGCATCTTCATCGGAAAGCATGTCGCTCGAAAATGATTCAAGCCAACGAACAGTTGTCCCTTTGTCAAAACCATCATCTTTTGGAAGTGGTAATAATCTGCACAAATACATGAGCCACGCGATTTCTACTTTGACTCTGCGTTTGATGAGTCCGAATTCGCTGAAGATTTCGGTAAGTGATTCGGTTTTGCCGGCATAGCGTCCGTCTACGGAGCTAACAGCATGAAGTCGATTGATTTTGTTGTCTGACATTGTTAATGAGTTTTAGTTTAAAAAATTTTGCTCATAATACATTAAAAGGTTCATTTTGGCAATAGAAAATACAAACGAAAATTCCCCGTTGCTTTTTTAAGGCAAAGGGGAATTTTTAGTTTAAAAAATCGTAATTCTAATGAGCTGTATGCTCCCGCTGATAAAAGTAGATCCCATGCGGAGATTTTATCAATACCTCGCTTTTACTCTTTAGTTCAATAGGAGTAACGGAATGGCAATGCCCGATGATTTGAGCATTGACATTAAAACTCTGTGAGGCTTCAATTACGATCTCGGCTGTTTTCTCATCACAATAAACTTCCATCCGATGTCCCATGTTGAATATCTGATACATATTCTCCCATGTTTCTCCAGACTCATTTTGAATGATTTTGAAAATTGCTGGTGGCTCAAAAAGATGATCTTTTACCACTTGAACACCTGGGCGCAAAAAATTGAGCACCTTAGTTTGTCCGCCACCAGAACAATGAATAATGCCTTTTATTTTTTTCCGGTCAATATTTTTCAATAATTGAATTAGAATGGGCAAATAAGTTCGTGTGGGCGAAAGAACCATTTTTGCAATGGATCGAGGTTTGCGAACCGGTGATAGTTCATAAGTGTCTTCTAAACCATATTTCCCACAATACGAAAGTTCAGGTTTATCAGTTTGTTGATCCCATGCTTCAGGAAATCGTTCTTTGATGTCACCACCAAAAATATCATTGCGGGCAGAAGTAAGCCCATTGCTCCCAATCCCTGAATTAAGTGCTCCAGTTTCGTAAGACGCGATTCCATCAGAAGCAAGTCCGACAACAACATTTCCCGGCTTAATTTGAGGAACAATAATGTCCTTTCTTTTCATTCGCGTAGCAACATCGGAATCAACGGTTATTGTGCGCACCACATCTCCTAAATCTGCTGTTTCTCCTCCTTGATTCAAAAGATTAATTCCATATTTTCTCCACTCATCCGTAAGTTGTTGGCCTCCTTCAATGAGTGCCTTCACAACTTCTCCAGGAACAAGTCTCTTATTCCTTTGAATGGTTGAAGTAAGATAACACGGTTCGCGAGTAAATCCGACACAGGCAAGGTCATCAATGTTCATTACGATTGAGTCCTGCATGATTCCTTTCCAAACGGAAAGATCGCCGGTCACTCTCCAATACAGATATGCGAGAACAGATTTTGTTCCTGCACCATCTGCATGCTTAATGATTGCGTAAAGTTCATTTTTAGTGAAGTGGTCAGCAAGGATTTTACAAAAGGCGTTTGGATAAAGTCCTTTGCCTAAATTTTTAATTGCCGCATGCACATCTTCTTTAGAAGAAGATACGCCACGCTCTGAGTAACGACTTTTTTGTTTTGCCATACAGTTGTTTTTAAAGGGTTTGAAATTTGATTTTGGCTTATAATACTTGGATTTTTGAGCCATGTCAAATGTATCTCCATAAAAATAATGATATAATCGGGGTTATATGGAATTGCCTGAAAAACTGACAAAACCTTACAATCCAAAAGACACTGAAGACCGTATCTATAAACTCTGGGAAGAGAGCGGTTTTTTTAATCCGGACGTGTGCGTCGAAAAAGGCGTGACCGCACCCGACGCAAAGCCGTTCACAATCATCATGCCGCCGCCAAACGTGACGGGTGTGCTTCACATGGGACATGCAATGATGCTCACAATCGAAGACATCATGATCCGTTACAAACGCATGCAGGGATTTCGTACGCTTTGGCTCCCCGGCACTGACCACGCAGCGATCGCAACGCAATCAAAAGTTGAAAAAGATATTTTAAAAAAAGAAAACAAATCCCGCCACGATCTCGGTCGCGAGGAATTGTTAAGACGCATCGGACAATTCGCACAGGAAAGTCACGACACCATCGCATCACAGGTTCGCGTGATGGGTTCTTCGTGCGATTGGAGTCGTGAAGCATTCACGCTCGATGAACCGCGTAATCGCGCCGTTAAAACCATGTTCAAAAAAATGTACGACGATGGATTAATCTATCGCGGAAATCGTATTGTGAACTGGGATCCAAAAGGACAAACGACAATCGCAGATGATGAGATCGTCTATGAAGAACGAAAAGCAAAGCTCTATACATTTAAATATTCCAAAGACTTCCCTATCGCCATTTCAACGACTCGTCCTGAGACAAAAGTCGGTGATGTTGCAGTTGCAGTTAATCCAGATGACGCTCGCTATAAAGAATTCGTCGGGAAAACATACACAGTTGAAAATTTTTGCGGTGTAAAACTGGAAATTAAAATTGTCGCAGATCCTGCAGTTGAAAAAGAATTTGGAACCGGCGCACTTGGCGTCACGCCTGCGCATTCGCAAATCGACTGGGAAATTGCAGATCGACATGATCTGCCACATCCGCAAGTAATCAACGAGTATGCAAAAATGTCCGTCGGCGATGAACGATTGCTCGGTAAAAAAGTTGCCGAGGCTCGTGAAGTAATTGTCGAATGGCTCAAAACCGAAGGATTGCTTGAAAAGGAAGAAGAGGTCACCCAAAATGTCGCAACCGCAGAACGCACGGGCGGCATTGTCGAACCGTTGCCAAAATTACAATGGTTTGTGGCAGTGAACAAAGAATTTACACTTCCTCATTCTGAAATCGATGGCATCGCATCGGGCGCAAAGACGACGCTCAAAGAAATCATGCGTAAGGCAGTCGAAGGCGGACAAGTGAATATTATTCCGGACTATTTTAATAAGACGTATTTCCACTGGATCGACAATCTGCGCGACTGGTGCATCTCGAGACAAATTTGGTACGGACATCGTGTACCTGTTTGGTACGGGAAAGATGAAGGAGAAAAGAGAAGAGAGCAGAGAGAAGAATTTCTGCCGAAAAATATTACAGTGTATTTGGCACGTCATGGAGAAACTGAATTCAACATAAGTAAAATCTTTAAATCGCAAGAAGTTGCTGATACAACCCCTTTAACTGAAAAAGGAATTGCAGACGCAAAATCGCTTGGAAAATCTTTGAAGGGCAAAAAAATTACAAAGGTGGTTCGTTCTACACTGCTTCGAACAAAACAAACGACCGAAATCCTAATGAAGGAGCTTGGGAGAGATGTTAGTGAAGTTGAGATTTGGGAAGAGTTAAAAGAAATTCGTATTGGCGAAAACGATGGAAAAGAAAAACCTATTGATTACAATCCGTTAAAATTTAGTGTTGAGAATAATATCCAAACACTTGATGAAGTCGAAGCACAAGGTAGAAAAATTATAGAAAAAATTGGAGAACTAGAAGATGGAGAGCATGTATTGATTGTCGGACACGGTGCAATCAACTCTGTTGTCATGGCACTTAATGCGTGTGTACCAAAAGAAGCATTCGTTGAATATAAACGGAAACAAGGACCTACAAAAAACGGTAGTTTCTATGAAATACATTTCCTTGTCTCACCAAAAGAAGAAAATCTAATTCAAGACGAAGATACGCTCGATACATGGTTCTCATCTGCGCTTTGGACATTCTCGACACTCGGATGGCCAGACAAGACTAAAGACCTCGAAGTATATCATCCGACCGACGTGCTTGAAACGGGATATGAAATTCTCTTCTTCTGGGTCGCGCGTATGGTTTTGATGTCAGGATATGCATTGGGACAAGTGCCATTCCACACGGTATATCTGCACGGTACGGTCCGCGATGCGCAAGGACGCAAAATGTCAAAGTCTCTCGGCAACGGAATTGATCCAATTGAAATCGCACAAAAATTTGGCGCAGATGCAGGACGTATGGCACTCATTGTCGGCACGACTCCAGGCACTGATAGTAAAATTTCAGAGGATAAAATAAAAGCGTACAGTAAATTTTCAAATAAGATGTGGAATGCGACGCGGTTCGTGCTCGATAATACAAAAGATCTGGATCTATCGCAAAAACCAGAACTCGATGCCGAAGACCAAGCATCACTTGATGAACTTCATGCACTCATCACCGAAATCACAAAAGAAATGGATGATTATAAGTACTATATCGTGAGTGAAAAACTGTATCACCATTTCTGGCACGTATTCGCTGATGTCATCATCGAACGTTCAAAGAAAAAAATACTTGAGAACACGAATCCCCTATCTGCAAAATGGATTTTGCGTCTCGAACTTGATACACTGATTACAGCACTTCATCCATTTATGCCATTTGTCACCGAAGAACTCTGGTCACTCATACATCCAGGAGAAACGATGCTCATGGTAAATGGATGGCCAAAATATGAATAATCTTCAATTTACAAATGATCCCATCACGCTTGCATTCTCGCTCATCGGCGGATTAGTACCGGCGCTTATTTGGCTCTGGTTCTGGCTCAAAGAAGATAAGGAGGAACCAGAGCCCACCGGTCTCGTCATGCTCACATTCCTGCTTGGAATGGTCGCAGTCATTGTCGTTCTTCCTATTCAAAAATATCTCTATACGCAATTTGCGAGCCAAGATACGCTCGTAGTGCTCTGGGCTGCAAGCGAAGAAATCCTAAAATTTATCGTTGTCGCAGTCATTGCGTTCACTTCAAGTTATATCACCAAACCGGTCAGTTATCCGATCTATTGTATCGCTGGAGCGCTCGGTTTCGCCGCGCTTGAGAATGCGCTTTTTCTCGTGCATCCTGTCGGACTCTCTGACACAACAGTCAGTCTGCTTACGGGAAATCTCAGATTTCTCGGATCAACGCTCCTCCATGCAACCGCAACCGGTATGGTGGGTCTTATGCTCGGGCTCGCATTCTTTCAACCACGTATTATAAAATTTTTCTCATTTGTTGCAGGTCTCGTGCTTGCGATCGGCTTGCATAGCGTCTTTAACTTTTTTATAATGCAGAATAACGGAGAAAATTTTTTGC
>CALRFE010000008.1:15629-17722 GCA_943356425.1 Candidatus Nomurabacteria bacterium | reverse complement strand
ACATCATCATGGTGGGAGAAATTCGCGATAAAGAAACTGCACAACTTGCAGTGCAAGCGGCGCTTACCGGACACTTGGTATTCTCGACGCTCCACACCAACAATTCGATCGGTGCGATTCCACGTCTTGTCGATATGGGCATCGATCCATATTTGATCGCACCGACGCTCGTCCTCACGATCGCGCAACGCCTTGTCCGTGTGATGTGTCCGAGTGCGCGTCATGAAGTTCCGATGGATGAAAGCACAAAGATCTTTATCGACAAACAGTTCGCTGATTTGCCGGAAGAATTCCGTTCAAAACTTCCAGTGGGCAAAACGATGTATGAGATGATTCCGGCACCGGATTGTCCGAGCGGTACGCGAGGACGTATTGCCGTATTTGAGATGTTCGGAACCGACAAAGATCTTCAAAAAGTGATCCTTACTAATCCCGTAGAACAAGAGATATTGAAAGTGATCCGCGCAAAAGGCGCGCTTACGATGAAGGAAGATGCGATCGTCAAAGCACTAAAAGGGGATGTGCCGTTCCAAGAAGTCTATAATTTATAGCCAAACCATTATTTCCATAGTATACTTATTTCGTATATGAGTGATGCACCAAAAACAAAAATACTTATTATCGATGACGACAGTTTTTTGCTCGATATGTATGCGCTCAAATTCTCACAATCAGGATACGTTGTCGATACGGCAATGGGTTCAGTTCCAGGGCTTGAAAAGATTCGAGCGGGTGCGTCGCCTGACGTGATGTTGATCGATATCGTTATGCCGGTGATGGACGGCTTCGAATTTATCGAGAAATTGACGGCTGAAAAATTGGTCCAATCTGCGATCAAAATAATTCTTTCGAATCGGGGACAGCAATCGGACCTTGATCGCGGTAAAACGCTTGGTGTCGATGGCTATATCGTCAAAGCGAACGCCACTCCCTCTGAAGTCGTTGAAAAAGTGGGGGAAATAATGCAAAATAGAAGAACTGGTAAATAGTAAGCAGAAAGTAATTGGTAGTAATTACAAAAATCTTTTATCGCGTCTCTTGTAACTTTAATCTAACATCATGGATCCAGCACAATATTTAAATGATTTGGTCGCAACACTTATCCGCGAGAACGGATCTGATCTGCATCTTTCTGTTGGACGATATCCGGCAGTTCGTGTATCGGGACAGCTCGTCTTTTTGGTCAAGCAGGATGTCATCTCTCGTGAACAGATCTCGGGTATTTTGAAGGCGCTTCTCGATGATGATAAGAAGTATGCTGGGTTCATCGAACGGCAAGAAGTTGATTTTTCATTCAGTTACAAGAACGGTGAAGCGCGTATGCGTGGTAACGCTTATTTTCAAAAAGGAGAGATCGCTATTGCACTTCGTCTTATTCCAAAAGTAAAAAGTCTTGATGAGCTCAATCTCCCAAAGATCCTTGCAGATTTTGCTCGCAAGAAACAGGGATTTTTTCTCTGTGTTGGACCGATCGGCCAAGGTAAATCAACGACGCTCGCATCAATGGTCTCAATGATCAATGAAGAGCGCTCAGAACATATTCTTACGATCGAGGACCCGATTGAGTATCTTTTTGAACCAAAACGCTCAATTATTGATCAGCGCGAGATCGGGATCGATACGAGTGATTTTCAGACCGCGCTCACATCGGTGTTCCGTGAGGACGTCAATGTCATCATGGTGGGAGAAATGCGCAATCCAGAAACGATTTCGACCGCAGTGACGGCCGCAGAAACAGGACACTTGGTCTTCTCGACGCTCCATACCAACAATGCGTCGCAGACCATTGATCGTATTATCGATAGTTTTCCTGCGGGACAGCAGGACCAGATCCGTATCCAGCTTGCAGGATCGCTCCTCGGTATCTTTTCACAACGTCTCATTCCGCGCATCGCAGGAGGACGTGTCCCTGCGTACGAGCTCTTGATCAATAACAATGCGGTTGCGAACCTCATCCGTGAACGACGCACACACGAGATCGATGTGGTCATTGAAACCGCTTTCGAAAGCGGTATGATAGATATGAACCGATCACTCCTTGAGCTCGTACGCAAAGGCGAGATCTCGATGGAAAATGCATATACCTATTCATT
>CALRFE010000008.1:13217-15529 GCA_943356425.1 Candidatus Nomurabacteria bacterium | reverse complement strand
ATAGATATGAACCGATCACTCCTTGAGCTCGTACGCAAAGGCGAGATCTCGATGGAAAATGCATATACCTATTCATTTAACCCAAAGGCGTTGGAAAGACTATTATAAAAGTCTTTCCAAGTTAGTAGAAAATAGTAAGTAGTTAGTAGGAAATGCAAGAAATACAGAAAAACAGTTACCAAAATCTGATTGTCTGGCAAAAATCCATGGATTTGGTTGAAATGTTGTATAAGACCACAGGGAATTTCCCGAAATCAGAACTGTTCGGATTGGTCTCACAAATGCGCCGTGCAGCAGTCTCAATTCCATCAAATATCGCCGAAGGAAGTAGAAGGCTGAAAACAGAAAAGATGCATTTCTTAAGGATCGCGTTCGGTTCCGGATCAGAATTGGAAACACAACTGGGAATTGCGCTAAGGCTCGATTTCATATCAAAAGAAGAAAGTGCGAAATTAATTTCATTACTTGAAGAGATTCTGAAAATGTTAAATAAAATGATACAGTATTAATATCTACTTACTACTAACTATTTTCTACTTACTACCCCTATGAATTTTAGATACAAAGCAGTCACCCAAGCGGGAGAAAAAAAAGAGGGCATTATCGAAGCCGTCAATAAGGATCTTGCGATCGTCGCGTTGCAGCGTCGCGGATTTGTTGTGACTGCGGTTACCGAAGAAGGAGCAAGAAAAGGATTGCGACAAGAACTTCATTTCTTGGATCATGTTCCTATGAAAGATGTTGTCATCCTTTCCCGTCAGATTTCGACGCTCTTTGAGGCGCAAGTTTCTGCGCTCAAGGCGTTCTCGCTTCTTGCTACGACCGTCGATAATGCTATTCTCCGCAAGAGTTTGAACGCTGTATGCGATGATATTCAAGCAGGTACGTCCATTTCAAATGCACTCGGGAAACATCCGACGATCTTTTCTGAATTTTATGTCAACATGGTCCGTGCGGGTGAAGAATCCGGAAAACTCAACCAGACGTTCATTTACCTCGCTGATTATTTGGAACGCCAACATGAACTCACTTCAAAAACAAGAAATGCGCTCGTATATCCTGCGTTTGTCGTCTTTGTGTTCATTACCGTCATGACGATGATGCTCACGCTCGTCATTCCGAAATTGACTGCGATCATCATTGAAACGGGTCAAAATATTCCTGTGTATACCAAGATCGTCATCGGTACATCAAATTTCTTTGTCGATTACGGATTTTTCATTCTCGTACTCTTCCTCGGATTCATTGGATATCTTTGGTGGCTCTCGCGTTCTGAAAACGGCAAGACCTATCTTGATAATGTGAAGCTCTCGATCCCCGTTGTTGGTCCGCTTTTGAAAAAAGTGTATGTCTCCCGTGTTGCAGACAACTTGGATACGATGCTCACTGCGGGTATTTCGATCATCCGTTCGATCGAGATCACGGGCGCCGTCGTCGGTAGCAAGGTCTACAGTACGATCTTGAAAGATGTTGCGGAATCAGTCAAAGGAGGCTCATCGCTCTCAGATGCTATGGCGCGCCACGAACATATGCCGCCGATCATGGTGCAGATGGTGAAAGTCGGCGAAGAAACTGGATCACTCGGAACTATTTTGAAAACACTCGCGCGATTTTACCGCAGGGAAGTGGATGCCGCTGTCGATACGATGGTCTCTTTGATCGAGCCGATCATGATCGTGATGCTCGGTCTCGGCGTCGGAATCTTGCTCGCATCAGTCTTGGTGCCGATCTACAACATCGCGTCAAGCATAAACTAGTAAGAATAGTAAATAGTCGAGTAGTCGAATAGAAAATACCTCTTTTATCCCTTCTCCTTTATTTTTAATCTATCTTTGCTCTCTTCTCCTTACTCTCTCATCTTCCTGTTATCCACACTCGCGTCTTTACTCCACCGAGAGCCCCCCATGGTATACTTATAGGTAGTAATTTTATTAATAAGGTCGTCTTGCGCTTTATTTTATTAGTAACCAAAAGCGCCAGAACAAAAAATTGTAATCATGAAAAACAAAAATAAAGGTTTTACGCTCATCGAGCTCTTGGTGGTCATCGCCATCATCGGTATCTTGGCAGCAATGGTGCTTGTCTCACTTCGTACTGCACGTGATAAAGCAAAAGACACGAGCGCGATCGGCAGTATGTCGAGTATTCGCGCAGCAGCTGAGATTTACTACACTGACTCAGCTCCAACCGCAAACACTTTCGCTGGTGTCTGCGACGCAACAAGTACTGGTACTGGCCCTGGTTCTAATGAACAAGTTCGAACACTCTTGAATGCGGCATATGCCCAAGCTGTCGGCGGTACTGCATCATGG